>NZ_UGIA01000002.1 GCF_900461455.1 Helicobacter acinonychis
AAAGGCAAAACGCGAATCGGACCCACCGCTTTAGCGATGCCTAAATTAGAGCGCAACAAATGTTGGCTTAAGGGCATTAGTCTGGAATTATTGAAAATGGATTTGAATAAAGATGTGTTTAAGATTGCATTTGATTTGATGAGCGATAAAGAAATCCGTAATTATGTGCTTAAAAACATGGTTTTTGAATTGCCTGTTATTGGTAAAAGGGAGTTTTTAAAAGACGCTCAAAAAAATCATCCCCTCTCTTAGCCTAGAAGATTTGGAATACGCCCATGGTTTTGGCGAAGTGCGCCCACAAGTTTTAGACAAAACCAAGCGAAAACTAGAATTAGGCGAAAAAAAAGATTTGCACCCATAAAGGCATTACTTTTAACATGACCCCTTCTCCAGGCGCGACAAGTTGCTTACAAAACGCCCTTGTGGATTCCCAAGAAATCGTTGCGTATTTGGGCGAAAGCTTTGAATTAGAACGATTTTATAAAGATTTATCTCCAGAAGAGTTGGAAAGTTAAAATGCAAGAAGGACAAGAAGCCCAAGAAATCGCTAGAAAAGCCGTTAAAATTGTCTTTTTTTTAGGGCTTGTGGTGGTGCTTTTGATGATGATAAACCTTTACATGCTTATCAATCAAATCAATGCGAGCGCTCAAATGAGCCAAAAAATCAAAAAAATAGAAGAAAGACTCAATCAAGGGCAACAATAGGGGCTTTGGTTTATTAAGCAGTAACGAAAGTTTTGTTTTAAAATAGGGTTTTTTAAATTTAATTTTTATAGTAAAAACTCATTCCCTTAAGGGGTATTTTGAAATAATTCTCCCTACAACCCCCAACTAAAAACCCCCTAACCCAAGAAGACCGCTTAAGAAACTATCACTTGTTATGCAAACTCTTTATTATACTCAACTTTAAACTTTCCTTAAATTCAGCAATATTTAAGTTTATTTTCTTATAATAGTCGCTTTAATTTTATCAAAGGATTCTTATGACAAAGACTGCTAAAGTCAGTGACATCGTTCGTGATTGGGTCGTTTTGGACGCTAAGGACAAAGTTTTTGGCCGCTTGATCACTGAAATCGCCGTGCTTTTAAGAGGGAAACACCGCCCTTTTTACACCCCAAATGTGGATTGTGGGGATTTTGTAGTCGTTATCAATGCCAATAAGGTTAAATTTTCAGGCATGAAATTAGAAGATAAAGAGTATTTCACCCATTCAGGCTATTTTGGCAGCACCAAGAGTAAAACTCTCCAAGAAATGCTAGAAAAAACCCCTGAAAAGCTCTACCATTTAGCCGTTAGGGGCATGCTCCCTAAAACGAAATTAGGGAAAGCGATGATTAAAAAACTCAAAGTTTATTGTGATGATAAGCACCCTCACACCGCACAAACTAGCAAAAAGGACGCTAAATGAGAAAAATCTATGCTACCGGTAAAAGAAAAACGGCTATCGCTAAAGTGTGGCTCACTCCGGGTAAAGGCGAATTGAGTATCAATGAGCAAAGCCTAAACCAATGGTTAGGTGGGCATGAAGCCATTAAAATGAAAGTCATGCAACCCTTACTTTTAACCAAACAAGAGCAATCCGTGGATATTAAAGCGGTGGTTTTTGGTGGAGGGTATTCTGCACAAGCGGAAGCCTTAAGGCATGGCATTTCTAAAGCCTTGAACGCTTATGATATTGTTTTTAGAGCCATTTTAAAACCTAAAGGCTTGCTCACTAGGGATTCAAGGGTGGTCGAGCGCAAAAAATATGGTAAAAGAAAGGCCAGAAGAAGCCCGCAATTCTCTAAAAGATAATTTCTTTTACTCCCCTTTTTGGGGGGGCTTTGGCTCTCTCTTATTTTATTTATTTTATTCTTTTCTCTTTTCTCATTTTATTAAAGTTTCAAAATAATGTATAATGATCATTCGTTATTGAATCAGTTGTAAAAGGCAAGGGCGATGAAATCTACAAAAATTGGTTTTAAAATTGTCATAATGGTGTGTGCGGTTGTTGTTGCTATTAGTGCTATTATGGGCGTTATTATCAACTACAAGGTTGAAAGCGTGTTGCAACACCAAGCCACGGAATTGTTGCAAAAAGAAGCCCGACTGACTGGTTTTAAAATTCAAGGCATTATGAAGCGCATTTTTATTGGCGTTAATACCCTTGAAAAATTTCTAAGCGATGAAAACGGCTCTGTCAATGACGCTCTAAAAAGGCGCTTGCTCTCTGAATTTTTACTCGCAAACCCTCATGTGCTATTGATTAGCGCTATTTATACGAAGGACAATGAGCGGGTCATCACTGCGATGAATACCCGTTCAAAAATCCTTTATCCTAGCATCGCACTCAATCCAAACATGACCAATCAAGCCAAATCGCTCAAAGAGGCGACCCACTCAGACCCCTATTATAAAGAGATCAACGGCGATAAAATCTATGGCATGGATATTACTCTTCCTTTAATGGATAAAAATCAAAATTCTATGGGCGCGTTAAACCTCTTTTTAAACATTGATGCCTTTTATACAGATATAGTAGGCACAAGTAAAAGTAACACCTTTTTAATGGGGAAAGACGGTAGGCTTTTAATCAACCCCAATCATGAGATCCAAAGTAAAATTTTGAGCGCTATCAATCCGGATAAACGAGTGGCTAAAGCCGTAGAATATTATGACAAAAACGAAGCAGGCACTTTGAGTTACCATTCATTGAGCGGGAATACAGAAACCTTTTTAGCCATACAGCCCTTTGATTTTTTTGAAGAAAAAGGGGATAACAGCCATCATTGGCGTTGGGCTATTGGGAAATACATCAATAAGTCTTTAGTGTTTGAAGAAGCGACAAACACCAGATACATTATTATCACCACTTTGATTTTAGGCGTGTTGGTATTAGCTTTTTTAGTCTTTGTCATTATTTCCAATCTTGTCACCAAACGCATCAATGTGGTCAATAACACCCTAAATGATTTTTTCAACCTGCTCAATAACCCTAAAAATAATCATGCCATAAGCTTAACACCCCCAAACGCCTATGATGAAATCGGTCATATGCAAGCTTCTATCAATGAAAATATCCTTAAAACTCAAGAAAGCATTCAAGCCGATAATGAAGCGATTCAAAACAGCCTTGAAGTGGCTAATTTTGTGGAAAGTGGGGATTTCACCCAAGAAATCGCATGCGTGCCTAAAAACAAAGACTTGCAAGCCTTAAGAAACACGATTAATAGCATTATTCAGTATTTTCGCAACCAAATTGGCGCTAACATAGAAGCTTTAAATAACGCCCTAGAGCATTATAAAAATTTGGATTTTACCCACCATATCCAAGACCCTAAAGCCAACATGGAAAAAGCGCTCAACACTTTAGGGCAAGAAATTTCTAGCATGCTTAAAGCTTCTTTAGGGTTTGCTAACACGCTCAATAATGAATCCAAAGACTTAAAAACTTGCGTGGATAATTTGACCAAAACCGCCCACAAGCAAGAAAGAAGCTTGCAAAACACCACTAAATCCTTAGAAGAAATCACTAATATCATTACAACGATTGATTCTAAAAGCCAAGAGATGATCTCTCAAGGCGAAGACATTAAAAGCGTGGTGGATATGATTAGAGACATCGCCGATCAAACGAATTTATTAGCCCTAAATGCTGCTATTGAAGCCGCAAGAGCCGGCGAGCATGGGAGAGGCTTTGCGGTGGTGGCTGATGAAGTGCGAAAGCTCGCTGAAAGGACGCAAAAATCGCTCAGTGAAATTGAAGCGAATATTAATATTCTTGTTCAAAGCATCGCCGATAACGCTGAATCCATTAAAATGCAAAAATAAGGGCGTGGAAAATATCCACCGCTCCATAACGCCTTGCAACAAGATGTGCAAGATAATTTGACTATCGCTAACCATTCTTTACAAGTCAGCGATAAAATTGATGGGATCTCCCAAGATATTTTAGAAGATGTGGGTAAAAAGAAGTTTTAATTCCAAAAATGGTGGGTTAAGCTTTATTTTATCGTTTTAGATTTATTTTATTATCAAAATCACAAGAGAATATCATTTTAAATTTTATGATAAAAATCATAAGAGAATAAAGGGGCGTTTTAAAACTTCTCCCCCTACAGCCCCTTTTTAAAATCCCCCTAACTCCAAAAACCTCTTTTAAAGCGGTTATCGCTTGGATTCAAATCAAGCCCTTTTATAAGATTATAAAAAACGCTTTTTCTAGCGTTTTTTAAATTTTGTTATCAATTCCCCATATCGCCCATATCGCCCATGTCACCCATATCATCGCTACCACCCATATCATCGCTACCACCCATATCATCGCTACCACCCATATCATCGCTACCACCCATATCATCGCTACCACCCATATCATCGTTGTCCCCCATATCACCAGAATCGCCATTACCCATGTCGTTTGTGCCACTCATGTCGTCATTCATGTCATCGTTCATGTTGCTTGAATCGTCGTTGGTATCATTGGAGCTATCGTTCATGTTATTCGAATCATCAGCGTTATTATCGTTCATGTTATTCGAATCATCAGCGTTATTATCGTTCATGTCGTTCGCATCAGTGTTATTGGTATCGTCGGTATTATCCATGCCGTTGGTGTTTTTATCGTCGGTGTCGTTAGCGTTGCTGTTATCGTTAGCATCAATGTTAGTGTTATCATCTTTATTGTCAGTGTCGCTCCCCTTTGTGTCAGCGGCGCCATCGGTTTTAATATCCGTGGGGTTGTTAGGGTTTATGAGCGCGTTATTTCCCTTGTCTTTGTCATCATCTGTGTGCATATTGTCTGCATCATTGATGGGCGTTTGAATGGGGTTATTCGCCAAATCGTCTGCATTGTCTCTATCATCGCCATCAATTTTCAAACTCCCATCTAAATAGTTTCCTACCACATCGCTGCTATGGCTTAATTGTTGCACACTGTCTAGCGCTTTATCCACTTGAGCTTGTTGCTCGCTTGAAAGCCCTTTTTGAGAGTCTTTTAAGCTGCTATCTAGTTGATTAAGGTTATTATCCAGCTTGTCTCTAACTTCCATAGCTTTATTAACAACTGCATCAATCTTGCTAGGGCTCGCCCCATCTTGCTTCATTTCTCTGATTTGCCCCACTAAATGGTCCAGCTCTTTGGCTTGAGAAGTGATCGCATTGACGCTTTTAGCGGGCATGGCATTAGTTTTAAAAAGCGCGTTGTCTTTGAGCGTATGGCCATTGTCTAAATTGATTAGGGCATGGTTTAAGCGGTTGGTTTGAATATCTTTACTGAATTTAGGATCACGATAAAAGCTCATGAGATCGGTTGGTTGTTGGGATTTATCATCAGTAGGTGCATTCAACTGGTTGTCATCCTCATGCTCCAAGCTTTCTTCGTTGTCTATTGCATACATGTAATCTTCTAACATCAAGTAATCTTGAACCTGTGCCATGAAAAACATGCTAGGGTAAAAGCCATACAATCCATCAAAAAATCCCCCATACAAACCGCCATACATGCCATACATACCCATCCCATACATGCCATAATAAGGGTTATAGTAATTCATGGGGTTGTAGTAATCATTCTTGTAATAAGGACTTTGGACTTTTTGGCTTTCTTGTTGCTTTTTGAGATACGCCGTGACCACACTCAAATTAGCGAGCATTTTTTGAGCCGTTTTTTGATCTTTTAAAGAAACGCCTAAAGGGATATAAATACCGGTGCGGTAACTGTAAAAAGAATCCCTAGCGATGATCTTAAGGTAGTATTGCAAATCTTTTTGCAATTTTAAAGCCTGTTTTAAACGTGCATGCATTCCTAAAGTCCCCAATAAATTAGAGCCAAAACGCATTTTTTCCACCAATGCACTGAATTTTTTCGCATCGCCATTAGCCGCATTAATATAATTTAAAGCGGTAGCCCCCCACTCTTTAGTGTTGCTTTGATACCCCCCAATATCCACCGCTTTAGAGACTAAATCCCCTTTTAATTGCGCATCTTTTAAATCAAACAACGCCTTATTCACGCTTATAGCGTTTAGGCTAATGGTTATCATCAAAAATATTTTTATAATCTTCATCTATAACCTTAAAATATCTCTTATGAGCATTATAGACTATTTTTAGAAACCTAAACGGGATTTTAAAAAAATGGGTTTTTTAACTTTATTTGATTATCTTAGTGGGGATTTTATTCAAACTGGCTTTGAGCATGAGCGATTAAAGGGTTGATCACTTCATCTAAATTCCCTGAAAGCATGATTTCTTCTAAACTATATAAAGTTAAATTGATTCTATGCTCGCTCAAGCGGTTTTGCGGGTAATTGTAGGTACGGATCCTTTCGCTCCTATCCCCACTGCCGACTTGCTCTTTTCTGTCTTTAGCGTTAGCGAGTTGTTGCTCTTCAATTTGTTTTTCATAAAGGCGTGCTTTTAAGATTTTTAGGGCTTTGTCCTTGTTTTTATGCTGCGATTTTTCATCTTGCATGCTCACGCTGATATTAGTGGGGAGATGCGTGATGCGAACCGCAGAGTCTGTGGTATTGACGCATTGCCCCCCATGCCCACCAGCACGAAACACTTCAATCTTTAAATCGCTAGGATTGATAGAAATTTCCACATCATCTACTTCAGGCATGATCGCTACCGTGATAGCGGAAGTGTGGATACGCCCTTGAGATTCTGTCTCAGGGACTCTTTGGACTCTGTGCGTGCCTGCTTCAAATTTGAGCCTTGAATACACGCCCTTGCCCTTAATCAAAGCGATGATTTCTTTATAGCCCCCTACGCTATTTTCACTAGAGCTCACAATCTCTACTTTCCACTTTTTCAAATCTGCATAACGGCAATACGCCTTAAACAAATCCCCTACAAAAATGCCCGCTTCATCGCCCCCTGTACCAGCTCTTAATTCTAAATAGATATTTTTATCGTCATTAGGATCTTTGGGGATAAGGAGTTGCTTAATCGTAGTTTCTAGCTCGCTTTTTTTAATTTCTAAAATTTTCAATTCTTCTTTGGCGAGTTCGCTCAATTCTTTGTCTTCTAAAAGCTCTTTATTTTCTTTGATATTTTCTAAAACGCTCAAATACTCTTTACTCGCCACTGAAATTTCTTCAATAGAGCTTTGCTCTTTGCTCAATTCAGTGAGTTTTTTAATATCATTAATTACTTCAGCACTAGAGAGTAAGGCTGTGAGTTCGTCGTATCGTTTGAGAATGGAAGAAAGCTTTTCGGCTAGAATGGACATGCAAGACTACCTATAAAATTAAAAAAAAAGATGCAACAACCTAAAAAACGCAAAACTTAAAAAGAAGCCCAATAATAAAATTTCATTATGAGCTAAAGGAGTTAAACCACCCTTCAAACTAAGCGAGAGCGATTTTTTTCACTGAAGCGTTAAGCCTTGAAACTTTCCTAGAAGCGGTGTTTTTCTTTAAAATACCCTTGCTGACAAATTTATGCAACTCCTTATTAGCGATCTTCAAACGCTCTTGAGCTTTTTCGACATCATTGACAGCGACCGCTTCACGCACGGCTTTAATGATATTTTTAATTTTGGTTTTATAGAACCTATTTCTTTCGGTTCTTTTAATGGTCTGTCTGATTCGTTTTTCTGCGGACTTATGATTTGCCATAGCCTTGTTTTAATCCCTTTGTAATGTAAAATTTGGCATAATCCTATCTAAAAATTGATTAAAAATAGTTTAAAAGGTCTTTTAATAACGATGAAAATTTTTGGAACTGATGGCGTGAGAGGTAGAGCAGGGGTGAAACTCACCCCCATGTTTGTGATGCGTTTAGGGATTGCTGCAGGATTGTATTTTAAAAAACATTCTAAAACCGATAAAATTTTAATTGGTAAAGACACTAGAAAAAGCGGCTACATGGTAGAAAACGCTCTAGTGAGTGCACTCACTTCCATAGGCTATAATGTGATCCAAATAGGACCTATGCCTACCCCTGCAATTGCGTTTTTAACTGAAGACATGCGCTGTGATGCAGGCATTATGATAAGCGCGAGCCATAACCCTTTTGAAGACAATGGTATTAAGTTTTTCAATTCTTATGGCTATAAACTTAAAGAAGAAGAAGAAAGAGCGATTGAAGAAATCTTTCATAATGAAGAGTTATTGCATTCTAGTTATAAAGTAGGCGAGAGCGTTGGCAACGCTAAAAGGATAGACGATGTCATAGGGCGTTATATCGTGCATTTAAAACACTCTTTCCCTAAACATTTAAACTTACAGAGTTTAAGGATCGTGTTAGATACGGCTAATGGCGCAGCTTATAAGGTGGCTCCGGTCGTCTTTAGCGAGCTTGGGGCTGATGTGTTAGTGATCAATGATGAGCCTAATGGGTGTAATATCAATGAGCAATGCGGAGCTTTACACCCTAACCAATTGAGCCAAGAAGTGAAAAAATACCGCGCGGATCTAGGCTTTGCTTTTGATGGCGATGCTGACAGGCTAGTGGTGGTGGATAATTTAGGGAATATCGTGCATGGGGACAAGCTTTTAGGGGTGTTAGGGGTTTATCAAAAATCTAAAAACGCCCTTTCTTCTCAAGCGATTGTCGCTACTAATATGAGTAATTTAGCCCTTAAAGAATATTTAAAATCCCAAGATTTAGAATTAAAGCATTGCACGATTGGGGATAAATTTGTGAGCGAATGCATGCAATTGAATAAAGCCAATTTTGGAGGCGAGCAAAGCGGGCATATTATTTTTAGCGATTACGCTAAAACCGGCGATGGCTTGGTGTGTGCCTTGCAAGTGAGTGCATTAGTGTTAGAAAGCAAACTTGCAAGCTCTGTCGCTCTAAACCCCTTTGAATTATACCCCCAAAGCTTGGTGAATTTGGATATTCAAAAAAAGCTTCCTTTAGAAAGCTTGAAAGGTTATAGCGCTCTTTTAAAAGAATTAGACAAACTAGAGATCCGCCATTTAATCCGTTATAGCGGCACTGAAAACAAACTGCGAATCCTTTTAGAAGCTAAAGATGAAAAATTACTAGAATTAAAAATGCAAGAATTAAAAGAGTTTTTTGAAGGGCATTTGTGCTAAAAACCACCCAAACAAGCCTGTTTATTTTTATAGGGGTTTTTCTCCTTATTTTTGGCACAGATCAAGCGATCAAATACGCTATTTTAGAGGGGTTTCGCTATGAGAGTTCTATTATAGATATTGTTTTAGTGTTCAATAAGGGCGTGGCATTTTCGCTGCTTAGTTTTTTAGAGGGGAGTTTAAAATACTTGCAAATCCTTTTAATTTTAGGGCTTTTTATCTTTTTAATGCGCCAAATTGAGCTTTTTAAAGCCCATACGATAGAGTTTGGCATGGTGTTTGGTGCTGGGGTTTCTAATATTTTGGATAGGTTTGTGCATGGGGGCGTTGTGGATTATGTGTATTATCATTATGGATTTGATTTTGCTATTTTTAATTTCGCCGATGTGATGATAGATGTGGGCGTGGGCGTTTTATTAATAAGACAATTCTTTTTTAAGCAAAAACAAAACAAAATTAAGGCATAATCGCCCTTTTTAACAAAAGGTCGCGTAGCTCAGTTGGTAGAGCACTACCTTGACATGGTAGTGGTCGCTGGTTCAAGTCCAGTCGTGGCCACCATTATTACATTACTCCAATTTTAATTCTCATTTTGCAAATTTTTGATTGCCTCTAAAATGATATTCAAAAATCGTTAAACACGCTAAAATAACGCCCTTAAAAGATAACACTAATTTGTTACAAATAACATTCAATGATAATCACTTTTGTTAATCTTAGTTAATTGAAAATGGCTACAATCACTCCAACCTTGATGCTTATGTCTTCAAGGAAAACACTTTAAGAATGAGGAGAAGGAGAGATGAAACTCACCCCAAAAGAGTTAGACAAGTTGATGCTCCATTATGCTGGAGAGTTGGCTAAAAAACGCAAAGAAAGAGGTATTAAGCTCAACTATGTAGAAGCGGTAGCTTTGATTAGTGCTCATGTTATGGAAGAAGCGAGAGCTGGTAAAAAAAGTGCGGCTGAATTGATGCAAGAAGGGCGCACTCTTTTAAAACCCGATGATGTGATGGATGGTGTGGCAAGCATGATCCATGAAGTGGGAATTGAAGCGATGTTTCCTGATGGGACAAAACTCGTAACTGTGCACACCCCTATTGAATCCAAAGGTAAGTTAGTGCCTGGTGAATTGTTCTTAAAAAATGAAGACATCACTATCAACGAAGGCAAACAAGCCATTAGCGTGAAAGTTAAAAATGTGGGCGATAGACCCGTTCAAATCGGCTCTCACTTCCATTTCTTTGAAGTGAATAGATGCTTAGACTTTGACAGAGAAAAAGCTTTCGGTAAGCGATTAGATATTGCGAGTGGGACAGCGGTAAGGTTTGAGCCTGGCGAAGAAAAATCCGTAGAATTGATTGACATTGGCGGCAACAGAAGGATCTTTGGATTTAACGCATTGGTTGATAGGCAAGCAGACAATGAAAGCAAAAAAATTGCTTTACACAGAGCGAAAGAGCGTGGTTTTCACGGCGCTAAAAGCGATGACAACTATGTAAAAACCATTAAGGAGTAAGACATGAAAAAGATTAACAGAAAAGAATACGCATCTATGTATGGTCCTACCACAGGCGATAGAGTGAGATTGGGCGATACAGATTTAATCGCTGAAGTAGAACATGACTACACCATTTATGGCGAAGAGCTTAAATTTGGTGGCGGTAAAACTTTAAGAGAAGGCATGAGTCAATCTAACAACCCTAGCAAGGAAGAATTGGATTTGATCATCACTAACGCTTTGATCATTGACTACACCGGTATTTATAAAGCGGATATTGGCATTAAAGATGGCAAAATCGCTGGTATTGGTAAAGGCGGTAACAAAGACATGCAAGATGGCGTTAAAAACAATCTTAGCGTGGGTCCTGCTACTGAAGCGCTAGCCGGTGAAGGCTTGATCGTAACTGCTGGTGGGATTGACACACACATCCACTTCATTTCACCCCAACAAATCCCTACAGCTTTTGCAAGCGGTGTAACCACAATGATTGGTGGAGGAACTGGGCCTGCTGATGGCACTAACGCAACCACTATCACTCCAGGTAGAAGAAATTTAAAATGGATGCTTAGAGCGGCTGAAGAATATTCTATGAATTTAGGTTTCTTAGGTAAAGGTAACGCTTCTAATGACGCAAGCTTGACCGATCAAATTGAAGCCGGTGCGATTGGTTTTAAAATCCACGAAGATTGGGGTACCACTCCATCTGCAATCAACCATGCATTAGATATTGCGGATAAATACGATGTGCAAGTCGCTATCCACACAGACACTTTGAATGAAGCCGGTTGTGTAGAAGACACTATGGCAGCGATTGCTGGGCGCACTATGCACACTTTCCACACTGAAGGTGCTGGTGGCGGACACGCTCCTGATATTATTAAAGTAGCCGGTGAACACAACATTCTACCCGCTTCAACTAACCCTACTATCCCTTTCACCGTGAATACAGAAGCAGAGCATATGGACATGCTTATGGTATGCCACCACTTGGATAAAAGCATTAAAGAAGATGTTCAGTTCGCTGATTCAAGGATCCGCCCTCAAACCATTGCGGCTGAAGACACTTTGCATGACATGGGGATTTTCTCCATCACTAGTTCTGACTCTCAAGCAATGGGTCGTGTGGGCGAAGTTATCACTAGAACTTGGCAAACTGCTGACAAAAACAAAAAAGAATTTGGCCGCTTGAAAGAAGAAAAAGGCGACAATGACAACTTCAGGATCAAACGCTACTTGTCTAAATACACTATTAACCCAGCGATCGCTCATGGGATTAGCGAGTATGTGGGTTCTGTGGAAGTGGGCAAAGTCGCTGACTTGGTTTTATGGAGTCCAGCATTCTTTGGTGTAAAACCTAACATGATCATCAAAGGTGGGTTCATTGCGTTAAGTCAAATGGGTGATGCGAATGCTTCTATCCCTACCCCACAACCGGTTTATTACAGAGAAATGTTTGCCCACCATGGTAAAGCTAAATACGATGCAAATATCACTTTTGTGTCTCAAGCAGCTTATGACAAAGGCATTAAAGAAGAGTTAGGGCTTGAAAGACAAGTATTACCGGTTAAAAATTGCAGAAATATCACTAAAAAAGATATGCAATTCAATGACACTACCGCTCACATTGAAGTCAATCCTGAAACCTACCATGTGTTCGTGGATGGCAAAGAAGTGACTTCTAAACCGGCTAATAAAGTGACTTTGGCGCAACTCTTTAGCATTTTCTAGGATTTTTAATTTTCTAAAGATTTTTGGGAGCATCGCTCCTTAAAGTCTTAGTTTGAAAATCTTAATTTGGCTCTTTGACTTTTTGTTTTCAAAAAGTTAGGAGCTTATTTTTTTGTTTTATTTTTTGCCAATTTACTATTTTTTTTTATGATTAACTCAAGCAACAAAATGCTATTTATAAGGTGTGTTTGTTGTGAAATTTTTGTTTCGGAAGGATAAGGCAATGCTAGGACTTGTATTGTTATATGTTGCGATTGTTTTAATCAGCAATGGGATTTGCGGATTGGCCAAAGTCGATCCTAAAAGCACTGCGGTGATGAACTTTTTTGTGGGTGGGCTCTCCATTATTTGTAATGTGATCGCGATCGTTTATTCCGCGCTCAACCCCTCAGCCCCTATAGAAGGTGCAGAAGACATCGCTCAAGTATCACACCATTTGACCAATTTCTATGGACCAGCTACTGGATTATTGTTTGGTTTCACTTACTTGTATGCGGCTATCAACCACACTTTCAATTTAGATTGGAGGCCCTATTCTTGGTATAGCTTGTTCGTAGCGATCAACACGGTTCCTGCTGCGATTCTATCCCATTACAGCGACATGCTTGATGACCACAAAATGTTAGGCATCACTGAAGGCGATTGGTGGGCGATCATTTGGTTGTCTTGGGGTGTTTTGTGGCTTACTGCTTTCATTGAAAACATCTTGAAAATTCCTTTAGGGAAATTCACTCCATGGCTTGCCATCATTGAAGGTATTTTAACCGCTTGGATTCCTGCTTGGTTGCTCTTTATCCAACACTGGGTGTGAGATGATTATAGAGCGTTTAACAGGCAATTTAAGGGATTTAAACCCCTTAGATTTCAAGGTGGATTATGTGGATTTGGAATGGTTTGAAACGAGGAAAAAAATCGCTCGCTTTAAGACCAGGCAAGGTAAAGACATAGCCATACGCCTTAAAGACGCTCCCAAGCTTGGTCTCTCTCAAGGGGATATTTTATTTAAAGAAGAGAAGGAAATTATCGCCATCAATATCTTGGATTCTGAAGTGATTCACATTCAAGCTAAAAGCGTGGCGGAAGTAGCCAAAATATGCTATGAAATAGGAAACCGCCATGCAACTTTATACTATGGCGAGTCTCAATTTGAATTTAAAACACCATTTGAAAAACCCACACTAGCTTTATTAGAAAAGCTAGGGGTACAAAATCGTGTTTTAAGTTCAAAATTGGATTCGAAAGAACGCTTGACCGTGAGCATGCCCCATAACGAACCTAATTTTAAGGTCTCATTGGCAAGCGATTTTAAAGTGGTAATGAAATAAATAGGATAAGATAAAGGAAAAAGCGTGAAAAGCACTAAAAAAAATGCGAGCGTACCACAGAAAACCCCTACTCTAGAAGTAGATAGTAAGCATGTGGATAATGAATTTTTAATCTTGCAAGTCAATGATGCAGTGTTCCCTATTGGCTCTTACACGCATTCTTTTGGGTTAGAAACTTACATCCAGCAAAAAAAGGTTACCAATAAAGAAAGCGCTTTAGAATATTTAAAAGCCAATCTCTCTAGCCAGTTCCTTTACACTGAAATGCTGAGTTTGAAACTCACCTATGAAAGCGCTCTTCAAAACGATTTAAATAAGATCTTAGAAATTGAAGAGATCATCGCACTATCCACAAGCCCCATGGAATTAAGATTGGCTAATCAAAAACTAGGCAATCGCTTCATTAAAACCTTACAAGCCATGAATGAATTAGACATGGGTGCATTTTTTAATACTTACGCTCAAAAAACCAAAGATCCAATCCATGCCACTAGCTATGGCGTTTTTGTGGCGAGTTTGAATATTGAATTAAAAAAAGCCTTAAGGCATTATCTTTATGCACAAACTTCTAACATGGTGATCAACTGCGTTAAAAGCGTCCCTCTATCCCAAAATGATGGGCAAAAAATCTTATTGAGCTTGCAAAGCCCTTTTAACCGGCTCATAGAAAAAACCCTAGAATTAGACGAAAGCCATCTGTGTGTGGCAAGCATTCAAAACGACATTAAGGCGATGCAGCATGAGAGTTTATACTCGCGCCTATATATGTCTTAAATTTTAACCTCAACATTGAAAGGAAATTTTATGGTAAAAATTGGAGTTTGTGGTCCTGTAGGAAGCGGTAAAACCGCCTTGATTGAAGCCTTAACACGCCATATGTCAAAAGACTATGACATGGCGGTTATCACTAATGATATTTATACTAAAGAAGATGCAGAGTTTATGTGTAAAAATTCGGTGATGCCACGAGATAGGATTATTGGCGTAGAAACAGGGGGTTGTCCTCACACCGCCATTAGAGAAGACGCTTCCATGAATTTAGAAGCCGTAGAAGAAATGCATGACCGTTTCCCTAATTTGGAATTGCTTTTGATTGAAAGCGGAGGCGATAACCTTTCGGCGACTTTTAATCCGGAGTTAGCGGACTTTACGATTTTTGTGATTGATGTGGCTGAAGGCGATAAAATCCCAAGGAAAGGCGGTCCAGGAATCACGCGATCAGACTTGCTTGTCATCAATAAAATTGATTTAGCCCCCTATGTGGGAGCGGACTTGAAAGTCATGGAAAGAGATTCTAAAAAAATGCGCGGCGAAAAGCCCTTTATTTTTACGAATATCCGCTCTAAAGAAGGTTTGGATGATGTGATCGCTTGGATTAAGCGCAACGCTTTATTGGAAGATTGATGACTACTTACGCTCAAGATTCCAAGCTCAGGCTAAAAACCAAAATAGGAGCTGACGGACGGTGCGTGATTGAAGACAATTTCTTCACGCCCCCCTTTAAACTCATGGCACCCTTTTACCCTAAAGACGATTTAGCTGAAATCATGCTTTTAGCGGTAAGCCCTGGCTTAATGAAAGGCGATGCACAAGACATGCAATTAAACATCGGTCAAAATTGCAAGTTAAGGATCACTTCGCAATCCTTTGAGAAAATCCATAACACAGAAGATGGGTTTGCTAGTAGGGATATGCATATTGTTGTGGGAGAAAACGCCTTTTTAGACTTTGCACCTTTTCCCTTGATCCCCTTTGAAAATGCACATTTTAAGGGTAATACCACGATTTCTTTGTATTCTGGCTCCCAATTGCTTTATAGTGAAATCATTGTCGCAGGGCGAGTGGCTCGTAATGAATTGTTCCAATTCAACCGCTTGCACACTAAAATCTCTATTTTACAAGATAATAAACCTATCTATTACGACAACACGATTTTAGATCCAAAAACCACCGACATGACTAACATGTGCATGTTTGATGGCTATACGCATTATTTGAATCTGGTGCTTATCAATTGCCCTTTAGAGCTATTTGGTGCGCGAGAATTGATTGAAGAAGCTGAAGTGGATGGGGCAGTGAGTGAGATCGCTAGTTCTCATTTATGCCTAAAAGCTTTAGCTAAAGGCTCAGAACCCTTATTAGCTTTAAGAGAAAAAATC
The DNA here is from genome assembly GCF_900461455.1 of Helicobacter acinonychis. Taxonomy (NCBI): domain Bacteria; kingdom Pseudomonadati; phylum Campylobacterota; class Epsilonproteobacteria; order Campylobacterales; family Helicobacteraceae; genus Helicobacter; species Helicobacter acinonychis. Next base: position 15,750 of record NZ_UGIA01000002.1, read on the forward strand.
GCTCGTTTAGTCACGCAAAAGATTCAAAAAGACTAAAACCCTTTTAGTCTTTTTGATCCCCCTTTTTTTTTTCACTCTAACAAAATAAAAGGCCTAAACTCAGTAACGCTGTCTTTAGAAGCATTTATGAAGAGCGCGTTGCGTTTGTTTTTTAATGGTAAATCGTTTTCCATAGCGTTTAAGCTTTTGATAGCCCTTAAGTTTTCCTCATTGCACTCAAAAGCTAGGCATTGCTTGAAGTGGTCTTTCAACAAATCTTTTAAACTACCACCAGGATTGTAATTTGAAGAAATTTGTTTGAGATCATGCACAAAAATGACGCAATACTGCTCGTTGTCTGTGGCTTTTTCTTCCATTCTTTGTTTGCACTTTTGATGTTTTGGGCTAAAAGTCTCATTAAGGTTGCACGAGCTTCTATGTTATTGCTCACCACTAATAAATGCGATTGGTTATTTTCAAACCCAACTATAAAGTCCTTTTGTTCATAATCCACCCCTTTTCCTAGATGCAAGTGCATTACCTTATCCTCAAGCATGTTGGGTATTTTTAAAAGCAATTCGCCATTATAGATTTTATGCTCTATGGGGCAAGATTTCTTTTTCCAAATTCAGTATGAATTTTGTTAATAAAGGCTTTGAAATCATCAGGGGCTTTAGGGATACTCATCTTGGTGTGGTATTTTTATGCCCTCCATTGTTGTTAAAAGTGCCTTCTGATCCCACAAGCTCACAAGCCACACCATCGCCTAAAATACTATCGCTATCTTCTGCATCCATAGTCAAAGCGATGCAGTTAGCGATTTGAACCTTAAGGCTACTACTGATATTATCGCCGTGCATGGTTTGAGTGGCTGAGATTAAATGAATCCCATGGCTACGACCCTTTTTGAGCGAATTGGTTAAATGCCTCTCCACTGCACCTTTTTCTTTACTGGAGCTGTTAAAAAGATCCTGAAATTCATCAACCACTACGATAAATCTAGGCATTTCCTTATGCTTTCTGTAATCTTGTAAATCTTTCACCTCAAATTCTTTGAAACAATTGGCTCTTTCTTGCATTTCTTCACAAAGTCAACTTAAGAAACTCATGCCAAAACTTACCGAACTTTCCACGCTCACTAATCTCGCATGCTTTAAAATCGGATCTGCATACGCGTTAAATTCTACCCTCTCTTTAATAGTCTAATAAAAAGAGTTGGACTTCATCAAGCGCATAGTAGAAGGCTAAATTTTGAATCAACACATGCAAGAAATTGGATTTTCCGTTCCCGTTGCACCCACAAATAAGCGTGTGGTTTTGTTCATTACCAATTTCAAAGCGCACTTCTTTAATGCACTTCTTTATGGTTAATATCCCACCCCACCGGCACAACCATTTCATGCTGAGAGCTTTTAGTCCAAAATTCACTATCTCTTTGTAAGTCTTTCAACTCCCTTTTAATTTCTTTTTTTGCTTGCAATACGCTTTAATTACATCAGCGAAGTCTTGCATGTGTTAGGATTTAATGCTAGAATCACTCACTGCTTCTATGTCAAGGCATTTGAAACGAAAACCATTATCTTTAAAAGGCTCTGCATAGCGTTTCCATTCTTCTATGGACTTATTTTTTTCGCTCTCCAAATAAAGAAATTGAAAGCTTAAAACATTGAAAAAAGATATAATTACGAAAACCCTTTTTAGTGGGTTCAATTTAAAGATTTAAGGGTTGTGTGTGCAAGATAGTGTGATTATCCCTATTGTGGTGGCTTTTGATAACAATTATTGTATCCCAGCTGGTGTGAGCTTATATTCTATGCTAGCGAACGCTAAAACAGAGAGAGAGAGTAAAACTCTTTTATAAAATCCATTGTTTAGTGGATGGTTTAAGCGCTGAAAATATAGAAAAATTAAAAGAAACTCTCGCTCCTTTTAGCGCTTTTTCTAGCGTAGAGTTTTTGGAGATTTCTACTCATAACACGCCCAAAGAAAACCAAGAAATAAAAAAGAACCAAACCATTAAAAGCGATCATTATCAAAACATTGATCCAATAATAGCCAATAAGATTGAAGAGTTATTCACAAAACTCAGCAATTATTCTCAAAAACGCTTTTCTAAAATGATCATGTGCCGCTTGCTTTTGGCTTCCCTTTTCCCTCAATATGACAAGATGATCATGTTTGATGTGGATACTTTGTTTGTGGGCGATATTAGTGAGAGCTTTTTTATCCCCCTTGAAGCGCATTATTTTGGGGCTGTGAGAGAAAAAGATTTGATCGCTATGAATAGGAATTCGGCTAAGGATTTATACGAATTACGCCAAAGGCGAGCAAAATCTATCGGCGTCGCTAACGCTTTCCCTAATTTAGAAGAAGCTCAAATCCTTTTTGACAACTACTTTAATGCAGGGTTTTTAGCCTTAAACTTAAAATTATGGCGTAAAGAAAATCTTGAAAACCAATTGATTGGATTTTTCATTTTGAAAAATGAAAAACTTTTATTTAACGATCAAGATGCTTTGTGTTTTGTGTGCCGTGGCAGGATTTTAGAATTGCCTTACCCCTATAATGCCCACCCTAGCTTCCTTGACACCCCCTCATTCCCTAGCATTAAAGAAGTGTGCATGTTGCATTTTTGGGGCGATAAGCCTTGGAAAATCTTCAGCGTCTTTGGCGCGAAAAAATGGCATGAAGTTTTGATGCAAACGCCTTTTAAAGATAAATATTTTAACACTCCCTTTTTAGATCACCTCTTTAATCATATTCAAAACAAAAACAACAAACTCCGCACTTTCAACAAAGCCCTATCTTTTGTAGACAAACGGCGTTCTTTTGCATTCCTTTTGCCTAGACTTTCTTCTAGACTCCTTGTAGAATTTTTGCTTTTTAAAATCAAACAAAAAGTGAAGCGGTTGGTTAAAAAAATGCTAAAAGCGTTTTCTATAATCTAATCATAAAAGAGCTTGCTTAAAGCAAGCGGTAGCTTTTAAAAAAGCGATCTTTAAAAATCAATGCGAGCAAGCTTTGCATAAGGATAACCAATAAACTCTCGCTCTCTAAGTTGAAATTCAAAACATGTTTGAACGCATAAGTCTCATTGCCCACCATAAAAGAACGCCATTGACTAAAACCATAGTTCGCCAGCTTGATAAAATCCTTAAACGCATCGCTCAAATCCACTTTGAATTGATCTTTTACCCCTTTAAGAGCATTGTCATTGAGCGGCTCTACAAATTCCCAATTGATTTCTGTTCTAGGAATGTTTTCCATAATATCCTTTCGTGTGTTTCACCCCTAATAGCAACTCTTCTCTCACTAACGCCAAATTCCCTAAAATATTTGCGTCAAAATACCACAAATAGCCCCTAGGAATGAGTCCTTGCACGATTTACTCCAATTCTATTACATCAAAGCCCAAATCCTTATTCGTAGCTTGTAAAGCCTTTAAGGCATGATGAGTGCATGCGGTTTTATTTAAATTTTCTAAAGGCACAATCGTGCTAAAAACGCTATCAAACTCCGTTAAACGCCGATCATTGAATGCGACTTTTTGCGGATAAGGATTTTGCTCATCTACAATAAAGCTCTCTTTTTGGCTTTCTAAAAACTCGCCATAGTCCAACGCTCGTTGCTTATAAACTTCATAAAGTACTAAAAACAGGCTCTATTTTTTGGTTCAAATTTTGTGTGGATCGCTCTAACTCTATTTCTAAATTATCAAAGAATGCACGCTCAAATCGCTCGGTACTCATTTGCACTTTGCTCATGCGTTTTCCTTTCTTTTAATAATTGTCTCTGTTGCAATAACTTATTGAAAATTAAGCTGGATTTTGTCAGAATACACCTTAAGTGAATTACCCAACCGCTAAAGCGATTGGGCTTTTTCTTGCTTCATAGCTCCATAACTAGCTAGATCTAATATGTTGCCATATTTAGAACTAACCCCATTAGAGGAAGCTCCACAAGCTTTGATACGCTCATTAGTGTGATGAGCGTAATCAGTTCGGATAATCCCTACCCTACTTTTATCTATCTTTATTTTATGCCTATCATCTAGCATGCCTAAAGCGTAGTTTCTAATATTGACACTCGCATTGTAATCTCTGTGGTGTGTGATCTTACAATTAGGACAAGTGAATTGGGTAATCCTTTCATATTTTTTGCCTGTATTGAACCCACAATAAGAACATAACTGAGAGCTAGGGAAAAATCTGTCTATGCCTAATAGGGTTTTCCTTTTTCTTTGGGTTTTGTATTCTAACATAGTAAGGAATTTCCCCCAACTCGCATTAGCAAGGCTTTTAGAATGATAGGTTTTCATAAGACCTTTAACATTCAAAGTTTCTACCCCTATCAAATCGTATTGATTGGTTATCTCATTACTGATTTTATGCAAGTAGTCATCTCTAGTGTTTGAACAAGCTAAATGCAATCTGGCTACCTTTTTAGCTTGTTTTTTCCTGTTGTTTGAGCCTTTTACTTTTTTACTTAACCTCCTTTGCGCTTGTTTGAGTTTCTTTTCTAATTTTTGATAAAAACGAATGTGTGGGTATTCTATTTTATCGCTTGTAACAATGAGCGTTCTTAAGCCCATGTCTAAACCTACCGCTTTTTAATGATGGTAGGTTTAGGGATAGACTCTTTGGTTTCATAGGATATAGAACAAAAATATTGATCGGCTATGCAAGAAATAAAAGCCTGTTTGATAACGCTATCTTTAGGCAATTCTCTGTGTAATTTAGCCTTAATGCCCTCTTTGAATTTAGGGAGAGCGATTGTTTGAGTTTCTGTTTTGATTTCTATGTTTTGGGGGATTGCAAAAGATTGCTTAGCGTTTTTCTTGGATTTGAATTTAGGGTATCTCGCTCTTTTGCTAAAGAAATTATCATAAGCGCTCACAAGCTGTCTTAACGCCATTTGCAAGCTTTGAGAATTGCACTCATTGAGGTAATGGTATTTTTCTTGCCGTTTGATTTGGGTTAAGACTTTTTGCATGGTGAAGTAAGTTTCTTTAATGCCTTTTGCATATTGCTTTTGTCGGTAATCTAAAAAGTAGTTATACACCACTCTAGAACAGCCAAAATGTTCAGAAATAAGCTCTTTTTGTTGGGCGTTAGGATAAATTCTAAACTTAATAGCGTTAAGCAAAACGACTCCCTTGTTTTTATCTTGTATTATTATACAATGTTTTTATAAATAATGAATAGGGATAGAGGAATGAGAAAAAACCATTACCCATTAAGGGGGTATATTTCAACCAACCGAAGTAAGCATAATCTGGCGCGATAAAAGATTTATCCCCTTATTGCAAAAACACTTTTGGAAAGAAAAAACTTTTTGGACTGATGGATTTTTTGTTTGCTCTATCGGTGAAGCTAACCCTGAAACTATCAAGGCGTATATAGAAAATCAAGGTTAATTTTACTTAAGGTTTTTATATAGTTCCTAGCGGAACTAAAGCATTCATCCCAAACACTAAAGATATTTGGGATTTCTGCTTGAGTGGTTTAAATCATAATCGTTCAGTTGTTGGAATAGATAGTGCAGATAGAAGCATAGAAATTTCAAAAGAAAATATAATTAGCGAATTAAGGCTTTTTGCTTAATTTTTCTATTTTTAAAAAATGTTTTAAATCAATAAGTTATTGCAACAGAGCCTAAAAATTTTCTTCATTAGAATCAGGCTTTTTATCGCCACTTATTTTAATGCCTCCACCCCCATAACTAGGGGGTGGCGTTGGTTGGATCTCTGGTGTTTCGCCTCTTTCTCGTTTGTATTTTTGTTGGTGGTATGTTTTCATGTTTTCTACCTTATATTTTTTACTGATCGCTCCCTAAATCAGCATTGGTGAGCGATTTTTTGCACCATTGCCCAAACTATTTAAATGCCTGTCTTCTATCTTAAGAGACAAATTCAAACCCTCAAACCCCTCTAAAGCCTCCACAAGCTCTACCACAAGCTTTCTATCCCAAATAGAATTTTCCAAGTCTTTGCATAAAGAAAAAACCTCGTGCAAGGAATTATGATCATGCAAAAACAAAAGGTCTAGATTCCCTAAAGAATCTAAGTTGCAACACTCTTCAAAATCCTTTAAAAAAAACGCTCTTTTAAAGGCACAAAACCTTCAGTGGTATTAATTAGCCCCTTATCTTTGGTGTGTTTAAACACCATAACACATTCTTCCACTACGACAAACGCATACGCTAGCTTATTCATGATAGTTTCTCCACTGCACTTTCATCGATTTGCGTGTTGTCTTTAAGTAGCCCTACCTTAATGCTTTGTGAATCCACGCAACACACATTAACACCCGCTTCTTTGCATTGTTCTAGCGCTATGCGAAGAATTTGCGTGTCTTGAATGGGCAAAGTGTTTGTGTTTGCAAGGGATTTATCGCTATAGCGTATCTCTAAAGTGTCACAGCCTCCCCATTCTTCTTTAGCTTGCCGTAATTGATTGTTGGTGTTTTCTAAACTTTTTTGGGCACTCTCTAACTTTTTGAATAGATTTTCTTTTTGTGCAATTAGTTTTTTATATTTTTCAGTTAGTCCATCTTTTTCTTTGGATAGCTTGGTGTTTTCTGCAGTTAGTTCTGTTTTTTCTTTAGTTAGGTTTTCTTTTTCTTGTAACCAATCATTTTTTTCTCTTTTTAGGGCTTCAAGTTCACCGCTATTATTTTGTTTAAGCCCTACTGATTCTTTCTCTAGAGTTTTTAAATACTCGTCTAAACCTATTTTTTCTTTAGGTGGTTTCTCTTTTTGAGTGCCTTTTGAGTTTTCTTGGGTATCGTTAGAGAAATTTCCAAAAAAAAGAGCCTATAGCACGAGAGAATTTTCTAAGGGGTTCAAAACCTCCTAGTTTAAGGTCTTCTAACTTTTCAATTCAAGCTTCAAGCTCTTCAATTCGTTTTAAAAGCTCTTCATTTGTGGGGGGGTGGAACTTCTGTTAAAATGCATCACAAAACACATCCTTACCTTAAAATAAAAGATCGTTGCTCTAATCTAAAAACGCTTAAAATCAGCTTTATTATCAGCATACAAAAGCGCAAGCGTTGCAACTAAATAGTGCCGCAACAAACACCTAACGCATGGCGTTTGGTTAGAATGGGTTAAAAAGCGTTTTAAAGTGGGTTTAAGAGCGGGTTTAAAAAAGAGAAAACCCCCTAGAACCTAGGGTTATAGGCTAGTATTCCAGTGGTTTTGTTCAGAAGCAAAAGGGTCAAAAAGACCTGAAGGCACATTGGTAGTTGTTTGTTTTTCTGTGTGGTGGGCTTCTTTTTTCATCGCCTTGCCATCAACACAAGCACAAGCAAGACCTTGAGACTTAAAGCTAGAGCAACCACTCAATAACAACGCACCAAGTGCACCAATCATCAAACCGCTTCTAATTGTTTTCATTTTATATCCTTTTGTTTTTAAATTTTTTCGTTTAATTTAAAATCGCTTAATTGAATAAGCTAAACACTTTAAATTACACGATGCGAACGATATAATTTATTTTTAAACGAAAAGTAAATGAACTTTTTAAAGGATCAAAAATTCCTCCAATTTTGATGCTCAATCGGTAAATAATTACCACATTTAAATAAAACAATTTTAATAATTAAATTCATTTAGTATAAAAACAATCAAAAATTGAAAAGCATTATTAAAAAACGCCCATTTAAAACATGTTATAATCAAGCGAAAACCTTAAGCTTAAGGAGAAAGAGATGCAAAAGATCATTGATGATTCATTAAAATTGGCTGAAAAGCTGCAAAATCGTATCAGTCAGCATTTGAGCGAGCAAGAAAAGGCGTTCCATTCCAAAATGCAAAAGCTTTTAAACAACCCTGAAAACAAAGTCATGCTCATAGAACTTATGGATAGGAGTTTTAGGTGCTTGGACAATAAAGCCCGCTTTGAAATGATTGAGCATGTTTTAGACAAATACAAAAGCCGTGAGATTTTTTCTTCATTTGAAAAATTGCTTTTAATGGGGTTTTTAAGTTTTGGGAAAATGCTGCCCAATATGAGCGTGCCTTTCTTTGTCAATAAGATTAGAAGCGACACTAAAGCGATGGTTTTAGAGCAAGAAGAGAGCCAATTAAAAGAGCGGATTTTAAAAAGAAAAAATGAAAACATCATTTTGAATGTGAATTTTATCGGCGAAGAGGTTTTAGGCGAAGAAGAAGCTACCACGCGTTTTGAAAAATACTCACAAGCCCTAAAATCCAATTACATCCAATACATCTCCATTAAAATCACCACAATTTTTTCTCAAATCAATATCCTTGATTTTGAATACTCTAAAAAAGAGATTGTCAAACGATTAGACGCCCTCTACGCTTTAGCTCTAGAAGAAGAAAAAAAGCAAGGTATCCCTAAATTTATCAATTTAGACATGGAAGAATTTAGAGATTTAGAGCTAACAGTGGAGTCTTTTATGGAGTCTATTGCTAAATTTGACTTGAACGCCGGTATTGTGTTGCAAGCTTATATCCCTGATTCTTATGAATACTTGAAAAAATTGCACGCCTTTTCTAAAGAAAGGGTTTTAAAAGGGTTGAAACCCATTAAAATCCGTTTTGTTAAGGGAGCGAACATGGAGAGCGAAGAGACCATCGCTTCTGTGAAAGGCTGGGCGTTACCCACATTCTCTAGCAAGCAAGACACCGATTCTAACTACAATAAAATGTTAGATTTTATTTTAGAGGGCGATAATTACAAATACATCCACATTGGTACAGCGAGCCATAACATTTTTGAAATCGCCTATGTTTATACGCGCATCCATGCCATTAATGACCCTGTTGTGTTGGAGCATTTTAGCTTTGAAATGCTAGAGGGCATGAGCTTGCAAGCGAGCCAAGAATTAAAAGAGATGCACAAACTCATTCTTTATGCACCGGTGTGCGATGGAGCGCATTTCAACAATGCGATTGCTTATTTAGTGAGAAGACTGGATGAAAACACCTCAAGCGATAATTTCATGAAAGCTTTCTTCAATCTCAAAGTAGGCACGAGCGAATGGAAAGACCAAGAACAACGCTTTTTAAATAGCCTTAAAGGGATCGCTACTTTAGATAATTCCACTCACAGAACCCAAGATAGAAACGCCAAACAAAACGGGTATACGACTTACCCAAACAACTCTTTTAAAAACGAAAGCGATACCGATTTTATTTTAAAAGCCAACCGAGAGTGGGCCAAAAAAGTGCGTGAAAAAATGCATAACGCCCCTATTTTAGAGCTTTACCCAGAAATTGATGGGAGGTTTGAAGATCCTAACCTAACCCCTTTAGAAGTCTTTGATAAAATCCATCATAAAAAAATCGCTAGCGTGCATTTAGCGGATAAAGAAGCGATTTTAAAAGCCCTAGAAGTCGCTAAAAGCGATAAAAGCCGTTTCAGTCACAAAAGTTTTACAGAAATCCATGCTTTAATGAGTCAAACCGCCCAACTTTTTAGAGAAAGAAGAGGCGATTTAATAGGGATTTCGGCTTTAGAAGTGGGTAAGACTTTTGCTGAAACGGATGCGGAAGTGAGCGAAGCCATTGACTTTTTAGAGTTTTATCCTTATAGCTTAAGGGTGTTGCAAGAGCAAAACAAAAAAACGCAATTCACCCCCAAAGGCGTGGGTGTCGTCATTGCTCCGTGGAATTTCCCTGTGGGCATTTCCGTAGGCACTATCGCTGCCCCCCTAGCCGCTGGCAATCGTGTGATTTACAAGCCTTCAAGTTTGTCTAGTGTGACGGGCTATAAGCTTTGTGAGTGTTTTTGGGATGCCGGCGTGCCTAGAGATGCACTCATTTACTTGCCCTCTAAAGGGAGTGATATTAGCGAGCATCTTTTAAAAGATGAAAGCATCAAGTTTGCTATTTTAACAGGGGGCGAAGACACCGCTTATAAAATGCTTAAAGCTAACCCTACTTTAGCCTTGAGTGCAGAAACAGGCGGTAAAAACGCTACCATTGTGAGCAAAATGGCAGACAGGGATCAGGCGATTAAAAATGTTATCCATTCAGCTTTTAGCAATTCAGGGCAAAAATGCTCTGCGACTTCGCTTTTAGTGTTAGAAAAAGAAGTCTATGAAGATGAGAATTTTAAAAAGACTTTGATAGACGCTACTTTAAGCCTTAGCGTGGGCGATCCTTTTGATTTTAAAAACAAAATCGGCACTTTAGCAGACAAACCCAATGAAAAAGCCATTCAGGCGATGGAGGAGTTGAAAGGCTATGAAAATTACGAGATCCCAGTAAGCTTTGTGAATGATAACCCCTATTTGATGAAACCAAGCATTAAATACGGCACTAAAAAGGGCGATTTCACGCATACAACCGAGCTTTTTACCCCTATTTTATCGGTAATGGAAGCGCAAAATTTAGATGAAGCGATAGAGATAGTCAATTCTACCGGCTATGGGCTTACGAGCGCGTTAGAGTCTCTAGATGAAAGGGAGTGGGAGTATTATTTAGAACGCATTGAAGCCGGTAATATTTATATCAATAAACCCACCACAGGGGCTATTGTTTTACGGCAGCCTTTTGGAGGGATTAAAAAATCCGCTGTAGGGTTTGGGAGAAAGGTGGGTATTTTTAACTATATCACGCAATTTGTGAATATCCATCAAGAAGAAGAGGACGATCACGCTTTAACAAGCCCTTTAAGCGAAGCTTTAGAAAGCTTGATTCAAAAAGGCTATGATGAGCATACGCATGAGTTGAAGCGCGCGATTTTTATGGCAAAGAGCTACGCTTATCACTATAAGCATGAATTCAATCAAACTAGAGACTATGTCAAAATCAGAGGCGAAGACAACCTCTTTTCTTACACTAAAGTTAAAAGCGTGGGTTATCGCATCACAGAAAATGACACCTTAAGCGATATGTTAGGCGTTGCTTTGGCTTGCTTGATCTCTCAAATCCCTTTAATTTTTAGTGCAGAAAACGAGTATTCCAATAAAAATCTAACATTTTTCCTAGAATGCTTAAAAACGCTCCGAGCAAATACCCCTATTGTTTATGAAAGCTTGCAAGCTTTTAGCGAGAAATTAAACGCTTTTGATCGTGTCCGCTATTTAAAAAGCGATTTAGATTTATTACACGAGCAAGCGAGCGCTTTAGGGATAGTTTTAGCCACCGCTAAACCATGCTTGAATGGGCGTTTTGAATTGTTGTATTACCACTTAGAGCGATCCGTTAGCATCTCTTATCATCGTTATGGGAATTTAGGATCAAGGGTTTTAAAGCAACCCACTTGCCACAAGTCATGCTACGCTGAAAAATAAATATTGTATTAAATAAGGAGATAGAAATGGGACATGGACATGTTATTTTAAGCACCCCTATTGTTACGATGTTTGTCGCTTATTCGCTGTTAATGCTCTACATTGGTTTTTATTTTTACAAACAAAATGAAACAACCGAAGATTATTTCTTAGGCGATCGCTCCATGGGTCCTGTGATTAGCGCTTTGAGTGCAGGGGCGAGTGACATGAGCGGGTGGCTTTTAATGGGATTACCGGGCGCTCTGTATGTGGGAGGGCTTATCAACTCGCACATCGCCATAGGATTGAGTTTGGGGGCATTGATTAACTGGGTTTTTGTGGCTAAACGCTTACGCATTTACACGAGCGTGATCGCTAATTCCATCACCATTTCAGATTATTTTGAAACGCGTTTTAGCGATAACAAACACATTTTGCGCTTGATTTCAGCCTTTGTGATTTTAATTTTTTTTATCTTCTATATTTCTTCAGGGCTTGTGAGTGGGGCTAAACTCTTTGAAGCGACTTTTGGCATCCAATACGATTACGCTTTAACCATCGGCACGCTGATTATTGTTTCTTACACCTTTTCAGGAGGGTATAAGGCGGTGTGCTGGACGGATTTGATTCAAGGGCTTTTGATGATGAGTGCTTTAATCGTGGTGCCGGTTGCTATGCTCATTCAAATCGGTGGGATTAGAGAGAGCATTCAAATCATTAGAGAAATCAAGCCTGAAAACCTTTCTTTTTTACAAGGCTCTAGCACAGTCGCCATTATTTCAAGCCTTGCTTGGGGGTTAGGCTATTTTGGACAACCCCATATTTTAGTGCGCTTCATGTCCATTCGCTCCATTAAAGATGTCCCTAAAGCGACCACTATTGGTATCTCTTGGATGGTCATTTCTTTGATTGGGGCATGCGCTATGGGTCTTTTAGGCGTTGCGTATGTGCATAAATTTGATTTAAGCTTACAAGACCCTGAAAAGATTTTCATTGTGATGAGTCAATTGCTCTTTAACCCTTGGATCACAGGCATTTTATTGAGCGCGATTTTAGCTGCGGTGATGAGCACGGCTAGTTCGCAACTGCTTGTAAGCTCTTCTACCATTGCTGAAGATTTCTACACAACGATCTTTAACAAAAACGCCCCACAAAAACTAGTAATGGCAATTTCTAGGCTTTCGGTTTTAGGGGTGACTTGCATCGCTTTTTTCATTTCAATGGATAAAAACGCTAGCATTCTTAGTATTGTGAGTTACGCATGGGCTGGCTTTGGCGCGAGTTTTGGATCGGTGATTTTGTTTTCGCTTTTTTGGTCAAGAATGACACGAATTGGAGCGATTGCTGGCATGCTCTCTGGGGCTAGCACGGTGATTTTATACGATAAATTTGGTAAAAGCTTTTTGGATATTTATGAAATCGTCCCAGGCTTTATTGCAGCGAGTATAGCTATTGTTGTGTTCAGTCTTTTTTCTAGCGTGCGAGCAGACACTAAAGAAGCTTTTGAAACCATGCTTAAAGAAATTGAAAGCTTAAAACATTGAAAAAAGATATAATTACGAAAACCCTTTTTAGTGGGTTCAATTTAAAGATTTAAGGGTTGTGTGTGCAAGATAGTGTGATTATCCCTATTGTGGTGGCTTTTGATAACAATTATTGTATCCCAGCTGGTGTGAGCTTATATTCTATGCTAGCGAACGCTAAAACAGAGAGAGAGAGAGTAAAACTCTTTTATAAAATCCATTGTTTAGTGGATGGTTTAAGCGCTGAAAATATAGAAAAATTAAAAGAAACTCTCGCTCCTTTTAGCGCTTTTTCTAGCGTAGAGTTTTTGGAGATTTCTACTCATAACACGCCCAAAGAAAACCAAGAAATAAAAAAGAACCAAACCATTAAAAGCGATCATTATCAAAACATTGATCCAATAATAGCCAATAAGATTGAAGAGTTATTCACAAAACTCAGCAATTATTCTCAAAAACGCTTTTCTAAAATGATCATGTGCCGCTTGCTTTTGGCTTCCCTTTTCCCTCAATATGACAAGATGATCATGTTTGATGTGGATACTTTGTTTGTGGGCGATATTAGTGAGAGCTTTTTTATCCCCCTTGAAGCGCATTATTTTGGGGCTGTGAGAGAAAAAGATTTGATCGCTATGAATAGGAATTCGGCTAAGGATTTATACGAATTACGCCAAAGGCGAGCAAAATCTATCGGCGTCGCTAACGCTTTCCCTAATTTAGAAGAAGCTCAAATCCTTTTTGACAACTACTTTAATGCAGGGTTTTTAGCCTTAAACTTAAAATTATGGCGTAAAGAAAATCTTGAAAACCAATTGATTGGATTTTTCATTTTGAAAAATGAAAAACTTTTATTTAACGATCAAGATGCTTTGTGTTTTGTGTGCCGTGGCAGGATTTTAGAATTGCCTTACCCCTATAATGCCCACCCTAGCTTCCTTGACACCCCCTCATTCCCTAGCATTAAAGAAGTGTGCATGTTGCATTTTTGGGGCGATAAGCCTTGGAAAATCTTCAGCGTCTTTGGCGCGAAAAAATGGCATGAAGTTTTGATGCAAACGCCTTTTAAAGATAAATATTTTAACACTCCCTTTTTAGATCACCTCTTTAATCATATTCAAAACAAAAACAACAAACTCCGCACTTTCAACAAAGCCCTATCTTTTGTAGACAAACGGCGTTCTTTTGCATTCCTTTTGCCTAGACTTTCTTCTAGACTCCTTATAGAATTTTTGCTTTTTAAAATCAAACAAAAAGTGAAGCGGTTGGTTAAAAAAATGCTAAAAGCATTTTCTATGATCTAATCATAAAAGAGCTTGCTTAAAGCAAGCGGTAGCTTTAAAAAAGCGATCTTTAAAAATCAATGCGAGCAAGCATGCGTTTGCGTGGGTTGGATGTCCTTATTGTCGGCTAATTTTTCCTTTTCTACTTTGTCTAAAAACGTGCTTAAATCCTGCGCCATTTTTTCAAAAATCTTAGCGCTCACGCTAGTAGGGTGAGAGATCACAATCGGTTCGCCCCTATCCCCCCCTAAACGCACTTTAGGCTCTAAAGGGAGCTTGGCTAAAATCTGCGTATTATAAGCTTCTAGTAATTCTTTCATAGAATTTGATCCAAAAATCTCGCTCTCTTTCTTGCAATGCTCACACACAAAATTCCCCATATTTTCTACAATGCCTGCAATAGGAATGTGTAGTTTTTTAAACATATCCAAACTCCGTTTAGCGTCATCTAAACTCACGATTTGGGGCGTAGTAACGGTGATCCCTGCACTTAATGGCACGGCTTGGGCTAGAGTGAGTTGCGCATCGCCTGTTCCTGGGGGCATATCCACCACCAACACATCTAAATCCCCCCAAATAATATCGCTTATCATCTGCTCAATCGCTCGCATGAGCATAGGTCCTCTCCAAATGAGGCTTTGCCCTTCCTCATATAAAAGCCCCATGCTCATTACAGAAACGCCAAAAGCCTTTAAAGGAATGAGTTTTTTACCGCTGGGATCAGTGATCACATCAGCGTTTTGCAAGCCCATCATTCTAGGGATATTAGGCCCATACACATCAGCGTCCAATAACCCCACTTTTTGATTCAAATTCGCTAAAGCGATGCTTAAATTCACGCTAGTTGTACTTTTACCCACACCGCCCTTACCAGAGCTTACCATGACCACATGCTTGATATTTTTAGCCAAATTTTTGGTAGCGGACTTTGGGGCTTGCGGTTTGGGTGGGGTTTTAATATCTAAATTCAAAGCTTTCACGCCCATCTCTTGCATCGCTTTGGAGATATTTTCTCTTAAAATCGCGCTCGTTTCTTCAGAGCTTGAGGGGATTTCTATTAAAAGCCCTAATTGATTGTCATGCAAAGTGATGTTTTTAACAAAACCAAAGCTGACAATATCCTTTTCAAAATTAGGGTAGATAATCGTTTTTAACGCATTTAAGACATCTTCTTGTGTGAGCATTTTAATCCTTAGAATGATTTAAGGCTTCTTTATAGCATGTTTTGTTTAATTTTGCATTATAAATTGATGCATTGTCAAAAATTTGCCTTAAATGAGTTTGTGCTATATTAAGTAGCATGAAAAGAAAGGGGCAAGGCATGAAACTTTATAAGCGTGTTTTGAAATTGTGCAATTTTAGGAATTTGAGTAAAAATTCAGAATTGCTTTTAAATTCAGATTTTGAAAACAAGCATGGGGGGTTAGTGATTTTAGTGGGGGAAAATAATGTCGGCAAAAGCAATGTTTTAGAGGCTTTGAAGTTATTTGATGGTATGGATGTTAAACTTTGTAGTGAGGAAGATGATTTCAAACTCCTTGAAAATAAAGACACTATTTTAAGCTTGGAAGAAGAAACAAGCTTTAATAATAAAACCACAGATTTTTCTTGCGTGGATTTGAAAATCCAATTTAAAGAAATTAACGAAGAAGTAAAGGAATTATCAAAAATATTAATCATCTACCCTTTTAGTGTTTTTATAGGGGGTTTTATAAGTCTCATCATGTCTTATGGTACATTAGATTCGTTTTTAAAATTCTACAAAGAAAAATCAAAATTGAGCGAATTTGCAAAAGAAAAATCAAAATTGAGCGAATTTGCAACTAGACAAGCCAACAATCTGCTTTTCAAAGAATTAATTAAACATTTAAGTGGTAATAATCAATTGGTTAAAAATTTTTGTCAGTGTATAAGAGAAATTATAGAATACAACGCTCCTAATAGAGAATACAAACCCAATCAATTTTTTGTAATAGGGGAAGGCAAACAAAAACAATTAGTAAAAATTTATTCTTATTTAAAAGAACTTAGCGAAAGAGAAATTGAACCAAAAGATATGGGAACCATCTTAAAAAAGATAGAGAGTTTAGATAAATTTTTTAAAACTACTGACTCTAATGAAAAATTTGCACCAAAAATTGAAGTTTTACAAAATGTACAATCTCAAGAAAGATTATCAGAGTTGGTTAAGGATATTATTAAAGAGATAGATAAAAAATACCCTATCAATGAAAATTTTAAGAAACAATTTGAGCGGTTTGAATCAAATATCAATATACATGATAACATACATGATAAAAGAAAAAAGGATTTTGAGCGAAAAAAAGAGCTGTGGATCCAAGAAATTGAACACCACTGCAAAAATCAAAAAACGCTAGATCCTAATTTAAATTATGATGTTTTGCTGAATAATATCCAACAAATATGCAAAAAATATGTAGCAAGTCATGTTACTAATGATATATCTAAAGATATTAAATACATGATGTGTCAGTTTTATTTGAAACAGATAGACTTATTATTCAATTCAGAAATTAAGCGACACAGAGACAGGAATTTTTTTGAATCAGCAAGAAAATCTCTTTGGGAGACTATAAAAACTTTAGATGAAAAAAGCAACGCTCATTTGTTCCCTAAAAATATTGATGAAATCAAAAAAAAATTTGAAGCAAACAAGGAAAAATTCAAACAAAGTAAAAATTATTCTGAGTTCGCAGAGCATTGCCGAGAGTGTAACCCTTATACAGCGTTTCAACACTTACATTTCCCTTTAAGCGGTGGTTTATCTTATGAATTTGATAAACTCGTGCCAATCGTTAAAGAATATAAAGAGCTAAAAATCACAGATAATGACCTTGAGACTACATTATTGACTTGTATTGATTATTCTTCCCCTTCTGAATTTAACCAATCGGATTGGTTCTTTAGAAATTCATTGTTTAGGAAAATGGACTTTCACCCCAATACAATTTGGGATACTTTTGGGAGAATTTTAAATTATAAAAATTTTAATCAAAAAAACTTAAAATATGAGCAAGGGTTAGAAATAATGTTTGATAAAAATAATGATTTAGAAATTTATTCTATTTATAATAAATCGTTCAATATCCCTAAAAAATACTTGCAAGAAATAGACCAAGAATTACTAAAAGAAATTAAACAATCAAAATATCCTTTTCAAATTCAAATAAAAGGTGAGTGTGATAATGATATATGTCAACTTGAATTTTTTAATGATAAAAGCTCTCTTTTATTTAAGGTAAATTTTACAGAAATATTAGAAAATATTGCAGAAATTTTAGAATACAACTTGCAATTAAAAATGGATTCTTTAATCACAAAAGAATTTAACAGACTTTTAGCGATCGCTCAAGACGAGCGTCAAGATAGTTACCCATTAAAAATTCGTGTCGGACACAACAAGAAGCTTTTTAGAGAGAAATATACGGCATATGAAATGAAACTTGAAGTTTATGATTGCAGAAAATCCCACGAGCAAAATAAACCAATCATCTTAAGCCAGCAAAGCACCGGTTTTCAATGAGCGTTTAATTTCATGTTTGGTTTTCTCTATAATGTGGGATCAAGTTTTAGTTTTAACAATAATATTATTTATGTCATGGACGAACCAGCCACTCATTTAAGCGTGCCAGCCAAAAAAGAATTCAGGAAGTTTTTAAAAGAATACGCTCATCAAAATAATGTTACCCTTATCCTAGCCACCCATGACCCCTTTTTAGTGGATACAGATCATTTAGATGAAATAAGGATTGTAGAAAAAGAAATAAAAGGCTCTGCGATTAAGAATAACTTTAATTATTCCCTAAATAATGCACGCAGAGACTCCGATGCCCTAGATAAAATCAAGCGCTCTTTAGGGGTGGGTCAGCATGTTTTTTGCGACCCTAAAAAACACCGAATCATCTTTGTGGAAGGCATCACGGATTATTGTTATTTGAGCGCTTTTAAATTGTATTTCAATAAGCGAGAATACAAAAAACGCCCCATTGATTTCACTTTCTTACCCATTTCAGGGCTTAAAAACGATTCAAACGAGATGAAAGAAACCATTCAAAAACTCCTTGAGCTAGATAATAGACCCATTGTTTTGATAGATGATGATAGAAAAGATGATGCTGACCAGCAAGCAACTAGCGAACAATTTAAAGAAGCTAATGAAAGAATGGGAAATTCTATCATAATCCTACAACTCTCACAATGCGATAAAAAATTCAAGCAAATTGAAGATTTGTTCAGTGAACACGATAAAAAAGAATACGCCCAAAGCAAGCGTATGGAATTAGCCATAGCTTTTAAAACAAGGCTTTTGCATAGCAAAAAAGATGCGATAGAAGGCGAAACAAAAGATAATTTTTCATGCTTATTTGAATGGATAAAAGAAAAAACGCAACGACTCAAACGATCAAAAAAGGATAATAAAATTTGATTATAATACCCCACAAATATTACTAGCGAAAGGATTTTGATGTTTAAAAAAATGTGTTTGAGCTTGCTGGCTATAAGCGGTGTTTATTTGGGGGCGAAGGATTTGGATTTTAAGTTGGATTATCGCGCGACTGGGGGGAAATTGGTAGGGAAAATGACGGATTCTAGTCTTTTAAGCATCACTTCTATGAATGATGAACCGGTTGTGATTAAAAATCTCATTGTCAATAGAGGAAATTCATGCGAAGCGACTAAAAAAGTGGAGCCAAAATTGAGCAAGAAGTTTAAAAAAGAAAAGCTTTTTAACCATGAATTAAAATATTCGCAACAGATTTTTTATCGCCTGAATTGCAAGCCTAATCAATTGCTAGAAATTAAAATCATCACGGACAAGGGCGAGTATTACCACAAATTTTCTCAATAAAGCCTATCAAGCGTTTTTAATGTAATGCAAAGCGATTTTGAGTGCATTGGTGGCTGCCCCCACTCTTAGTTGATCTGCCACACAAAAGCCGTGCAAAGTTTTCTTGTCAAACAAATCCTTTCTCAAGCGCCCTATAAAGGTGGTATCAGTGTTACTCGCTTTTAAAGGCGTGGGGTAAAGATTATGGCTAGGGTCATCGCAAACAACCACGCTAGGGGCATTTTTTAGCACTTCATAGACTTCTTTAAGATCAAATTCTTTTTCAAAAGTGATACTCAAACTCTCGCTATGACTCCTTAATACCGGCACGCGCACGCAAGTCGCGCTGATAGGGAAATCCACGCCCATGATCTTATGGGTTTCGTGCACCATTTTTAGCTCTTCTTTAGTGTAGCCATTCTCCTTAAAAGCATCAATATGAGCGATCGCATTAAAAGCAATTGGATAAGCGAAAGCCTCCGCTTGCAAGACTTGGTTTAGATCGATAGTGGGGTCTTTTTCTAAACATTCTAAAGCGGTTTTTAGCTCTCTTTTCAAGCTCTCTATCCCCTTATTCCCTGCCCCACTTACGGCTTGATAAGTGCTAACCACCACGCTTTTTATCTTAAAATGAAGGTGCAAGGGGTTTAAGATTTGCGTCATTTGAATGGTAGAGCAATTGGGGTTAGCGATGATATTTAAGGGAGCGTTAAAAATTTCTTTGGCGTTGATTTCAGGCACGACTAAAGGCACTTTTTTATCCAACCTAAAAAAACTCGTGTTATCGATCACTAAAGAAGTTTTTGAAGCACTTGTGGCAAACTCTTCGCTCACGCTCCCCCCAGCGCTAAAAAAGGCGATGTCTATCTTTTCTTTTTCAAAAACCTCATGCATGGTTTCTAAAATTTCATAATCTTTATTGAACGCTTTGATCTTTTTACCGGCACTTCTAACGCTAGCGAGCGGGACAAACTTTTTAATAGGGAAAGAAGAATTTTCTAAACCCTTAATTAACTCTTGCCCTACCGCCCCACTAGCTCCAACAATGGCGATATTATAAGTCTTCATCGTTTTCTCCAATGATTTCAAGGGCTTTTAAAAAGCTCAAACAATTCAGTTGCATGCCTGAATGCATGTTTTTTAAGCTTAAAGTTTCGCTTTTAAATTCTTCTTCGCCAATGATGGCCACAAACTCATGCCCCTTATGGTTAGCATAAGAAAAGGGTTTTTTGATTTTTTGGGCTTCTGGATAGACTTCGCTAAAAATACCGCTTTGTCTTAAAGACTCCGCCAAGCGGTTTGCATAAGAAAAATATTCTTCATTCATGCAAGCGATTAGCACTTTAGCTTGTGTGGAACGCTCATCTAATAATTGCATTCCACTTAAAGCCACAATCAATCTATCAATCCCAATAGAAGCCCCCACCCCTTGCAAATCTTCTTTAGAAAAATTTTTAGTCAAATGATCATAACGACCCCCTGAACACACGCTCCCTAAAGACTTCATGTCATTAAGCGTGGTTTCATACACAATCCCTGTATAATACCCTAAGCCCCTAGCGATAGAAAAATCAATCTTATACAGGTTTTGAGAAATTTGTAAATCCCCTAGCAATTGGTATAGTTTTTCTAAATCCTGTATGCCCTTTTTTAGATTTTCATTACAGTCTTTCAAATAAGCAATTTTTTCAAAAAATTCCGCATGGCTTAAATCGTCTTGCTTGATTTGAACCATTTCTAAAAGCCCTTTAATGGTGTTTGGATTTAAATCGCACTCTTTTTTTAATTCTTCTTCAACCCCATTTAAGCCAATCTTTTCTAATTTATCCACAATGCGCAACACTCCAGTCACTTGAGAAATGCCAAAATATTCGCATATCCCATTCAAAATTTTCCTGTGATTGATAGAGACGCAAAAATCTTCTAAATCCAAAGCTTTTAAGGAAGCGATAACCACTTGGATGATCTCAGCATCGCACACCAAACTCTCGCTCCCTATAAAATCAAAATCGCATTGCGTGAATTCTCTATAACGCCCTTTTTGTGCCCTCTCACCCCTAAAGACATTGCCTATGGCGTAGCGTTTAAAGGGCATTCCTAACGTTTGATGGTACAAAGAGACAAAGCGCGCTAATGGCACGGTCAAATCAAACCTTAAAGCCACATCCCTACCCCCATGATCTTTAAAGCGATAAATCTCTTTTTGAATATCGCTACTCGCATCAGGTAATAGCGTTTCAGCGTATTCCAAATGAGGGGTTTCAATCGGCACAAAACCAAAACTTTGAAAAACAACTGAAACTTTAGAAAGCAACTGAGCCTTTTGTATCGCATCTTTAGGCAAGCGGTCTTTAAACCCACTCAACACTTTAGGGGTAATCATTCCATTTCCTTGTATTTGTATGTTAAAATTTTAGCTTAAAATCTTTAAAAAAGGGCTATTGATGAGCGTAAGTGCACCCAAACGCATGCGCATTTTATTGCGTTTGCCTAATTGGCTGGGCGATGGGGTGATGGCAAGCTCGCTTTTTTACACCCTTAAAAACCACTACCCTAACGCGCATTTTATCTTAGTGGGTCCAAAAATCACTTGCGAACTTTTCAAAAAAGATGAGCAAATAGAAGCCGTTTTCATAGACGACACCAAAAAATCCTTTTTTAGGTTATCAGCCACCTACAAACTCGCTCAAAAAATAGGGCGTTGCGATATGGCCATCGCTTTAAACAACCATTTTTATTCCGCTTTTTTGCTCTATGCGACAAAAACGCCTATTCGCATCGGTTTTGCCCAATTTTTTCGTTCTTTTTTCCTTAGCCATGCAATAACTGTTGCCCCCAAAGAGTATCATCAAGTGGAAAAATATTGCTTTTTGTTTTCACAATTTTTAAAAAAAGAATTAGATAAAAAAAGCGTTTTACCCTTAAAACTAGCCTTTAACCTTCCCACTCACACCCCAAACACCCCTAAAAAAATCGGCTTCAACCCTAGTGCAAGCTATGGGAGCGCTAAAAGGTGGTTAGCTTCTTATTACGCTGAAGTCGCTGCTATTTTGTTAGAAAAAGGGTATGAAATTTATTTTTTTGGGGCTAAAGAAGATGCTATCGTTTCTGAAGAAATTTTAAAGTCCATTAAAGGCTTGTTGAAAAACCCCTTATTATTTCATAACGCTTATAATCTGTGTGGGAAAACCAGCATTGAAGAATTAATAGAGCGCATCGCTACTTTAGATTTATTCATCACTAATGATAGCGGTCCTATGCATGTGGCTACTGGCACACAAACCCCCTTAATCGCTCTTTTTGGCCCCACTAATGAAAAAGAGACTAGCCCCTATAAAGCCCAAAAAGCCATTGTATTAAACCATCATTTAAGCTGTTCGCCTTGCAAAAAACGAGTCTGCCCCTTAAAGAATGGAAGAAACCATTTGTGCATGAAATCCATCACGCCCCTTGAAGTTATTCAAGCCGCCTCTACTCTTTTACAAGAAAGTTAAACGCCTTTTTTAGAAACACAACTATATCGAACAAAAATTAAAAAATCTGTATACGAAAAATTTAAAAAGTAGTAAAAATTGATAGAATTGATAAAGTGGGTTTAAAGAAAGCGTTTTTTAAACGCTCCCCTTAGATTTAAAGCCCTTAAGCTACTGATTTTTTGGGTTTTTTAGTGTCTTCTTTGCCTTTGTGAGCCACTAATTGAGAGCTTAACTCAGGTTTTTTAGTGTCTTCTTTGCCTTTGTGAGCCACTAATTGAGAGCTTAACTCAGGTTTTTTAGTGTCTTCTTTGCCTTTGTGAGCCACTAATTGAGAGCTTAACTCAGGTTTTTTAGTGTCTTCTTTGCCTTTGTGAGCCACTAATTGAGAGCTTAACTCAGGTTTTTTAGTGTCTTCTTTGCCTTTGTGAGCCACTAATTGAGAGCTTAACCCAGGTTTTTTAGTGTCTTCTTTGCCTTTGTGAGCGTATGCAGAACTCACCGCTAAAACTGATAACAAAACGCCTGTCAAGATTTGCTTTTTCATACGAAAACTCCTTCTCATGTAAATTTAAAAAGCGAACGAATTATATTTTTCAAAAGTAAATGAATAGAAACCAATCAAATTTTTGACGAGTTTGGTGGTTTTTCTGTCTTAAAAATCTACAAAAAACCCACAAAATCCACAATGTGCAAAACTTGATAGATTATCTCTGAGTTTAGAAAGTTTGACAAAAATTGGGATTGTGGTTATATTGAAAACCCAATATGAAATTAAGGAATTTGTATGCAACAGCGTCATTTAAGCCCTTTAAAAGTGAGTGCCCTAGCTTTAGGGTACATGGGCATGACTTATGGGTATGGGGAAGTCCATGATAAAAAGCAGATGGTTAAGCTTACCCATAAGGGTTTGGAATTGGGCATTAACTTTTTTGATACCGCAGAAGCTTATGGGGAAGATAATGAAGAGCTTTTAGGCGAAGCGATCAAGCCTTTTAGAGACAAGGTTGTGGTGGCGAGCAAATTTGGGATTTACTACGCAAATCCTAACGACAAATACGCAAGCATATTTTTAGATTCCAGTCCTAGCCGCATTAAGAGCACTATTGAAGGGAGTTTGAAACGCTTAAAAATAGAATGCATTGATTCATACTACTAGCACCGCGTGGATACTAACACGCCTATAGAAGAAGCGGCAGAAGTTATGCAAGCTCTTATTAAAGAGGGGAAAATTAAAGCTTGGGGGATGAGTGGAGCAGGGTTTTATCCAGCATCCAAAAAGCCCATCAAATTTGCCCTTTAAGTGCGTTGCAGAGCGAATATTCCTTGTGGTGGTGCGAACCTGAAAAAGAGATTTTAGGATTCTTAGAAAAAGAAAAAATTGGTTTTGTCGCCTTTTCGCCTTTGGGTCAAGGGGTTTTTAAGCGCGAAATTTGAAAAAAATACCACCTTTGCTAGTTGGGGATTTTAGAAGCGTTTCTCCTAGGTTTAATCAAGAAAATCTAGCCAAAAATTACGCCTTAGTGGAATTAATTCAAGATCACATGCACGCTAAAGGCGTTACACCAGTCCAACTAGCCCTTTCATGGATTTTGCACACCCAAAAAATCATTGTCCCTCTCTTTGGCACCACTAAAGAATCCAGACTCATAGAAAATATAGGGGCTTTGCAAGTTTCTTGGAGTCAAAAAAAATTGGAGTTTTTCCAAAAAATTGGCCGCAATCAAAATAGAAGGGGCTCGCTACCCTGAAAGAATCAATAAAATGGTGGATAAATAAGAATAATGGATATTTATATTGCGTTGGATCTTTTAAAAAAGATTGAAGCGTTATTTTCTGTTTGTCAGTGTGTTTTCTCCCTAACAAACTTTTTAAGGCATTTTAATAGGGCTTTGTTTGAAAAATGCCAAAAAGCGTTTTTTAAGCTTAAACGCAAAAAATTTTGTCGTTAGCCAAGTGAAATTTCTTGTAAGGCAGTCTATGATCTAGGGAGGTTTTTAAGGGCATTGTCGCAAAAACACCCCCCACCCCCTTAAGAAAATGAATTTCACCATAAAATAAAATCTAAACGATCAAACCAAAAAACCCATTTTTAAAAAGTTTAAAAAAGTCTCAGTTACCCCTACTTGATGAGAACAAAGCCAAAAAGAAATTTTATAGCAAATTAAAATGAAGAAAGACTCATTAAGGGATAACCCATAAAAAGTCTTTTTAAATTCAAAGGAGAAGTTTTAAATAGTGCAACACCCTTTTCAAGAGAGTGTTATAATAAAACTAGCCTTTGCGTTTTTCTACAATTTCCTTAGCGATATTGCTAGGCACTTCGCCATAATGGTCAAACTCCATAGAGTAAGTCCCACGCCCTTGAGTGGCTGAACGCAAATCCGTAGAATAACCAAACATTTCCACTAACGGCACAAAAGCATTCACGATTTTCAATCCTAATCGGTCGTCCATAGAATTGATTTGCCCCCTTCTTCTATTGAGATCGCCAATCACATCGCCCATGTATTCTTCAGGGACTTCCACTTCCACTTTCATCATAGGCTCTAGTAAAACGGGATTGGCCGCACGACTCGCTTCTTTAAACGCCATAGAACCTGCGATTTTAAACGCCATTTCTGAAGAATCCACATCATGATAGCTCCCATCATAAAGGGTAACTTTAAAATCCACCACCGGATAGCCTGCCAAAACGCCATTTTGCATCGCTTCTTGGATACCCTTATCCACCGCAGGGATATATTCTTTAGGGATCACACCGCCAGAAATTTCATTCACAAATTCATACCCACTGCCCGGCTCTTTAGGCTCAAGCTTGATAAACACATGCCCATATTGCCCACGACCACCGCTTTGTTTGGCGTATTTATGCTCTTTGCTCACGCTTGATCGGATAGTCTCTCTAAAGGCAACTTGCGGCTGACCGATTTCAGCTTCCACCTTAAACTCTCTTTTTAGCCTATCCACGATGATTTCCAGGTGCAATTCACCCATACCACCAATGAGAGTTTGTCCGGTTTCTTCTTGAGTCATCACCCTAAAGCTTGGATCTTCTTCAGCAAGCTTGCCTAACGCTACGCCCATTTTTTCCTGGTCTGCTTTAGTTTTAGGCTCTACGGCGATATGAATGACCGGCTCAGGGAATTCCATTCTCTCCAAAACGACCGCATTTTTCTCATCGCAAAGCGTATCCCCAGTTAGCGTGTCTTTTAAACCCACAAACGCACAAATCTCGCCCGCATAAACTTCTTTAATGTCTTCTCTCTTGTTAGAGTGCATTTTAAGAAGTCTTCCCACGCGCTCTTTTTTGTCTTTGGTGGAGTTATACACATAGCTACCGGACTCTAGCTTGCCACGATACACGCGCACAAAAGTGAGTTGGCCCACAAAAGGATCCGTCATGATTTTAAACGCCAAGCCGGCAAATTCGCCATCATCACTAGATTTAACAAAAACTTCTTCTTCAGTTTTTGGATCAATCCCCTTAATATCCACCACCTCTGTAGGCGCTGGCAAGTAATCAATCACTGCATCTAATAAAGTCTGCACGCCTTTGTTTTTAAAAGAAGAGCCACAAAGCATAGGGACAAGACTCATGTTCAAACACCCTATTTTAATGCCTTTTTTAATTTCTTCAACGCTCAATTCTTCACCGCCCAAATACTTTTCCATCAAGGCTTCATCTTGCTCAGCTATAGCTTCTACAAGCTTTTCTCGGTATTCTTTAGCCCTTTCTAATAAATCGCTAGGGATTTCTTCTACATCGTATTTGGCTCCCATGGTTTCATTATTCCAAACGATCGCTTTCATTTGGACTAAATCAATCACGCCAATAAAAGTGTCTTCAGCCCCAATGGGGATATTGATAGGCACAGGATTAGCTTTCAAGCGTTGTTTGATCTGGTTTTCTACATTGTAAAAATTCGCCCCAATCCTATCCATTTTATTGACAAAAACAATCCTAGGCACGCCGTATTTATTGGCTTGACGCCACACAGTCTCACTTTGAGGCTGCACGCCCCCCACCGAGCAAAACACCGAAACCGCACCATCTAGCACGCGCATGGATCGTTCCACTTCAATGGTAAAATCCACATGCCCTGGAGTGTCAATCAAATTGATTTGGTGATCCTTCCAAAAGCAAGTCGTTGCCGCAGAAGTGATGGTGATCCCTCTTTCTTTTTCTTGCTCCATCCAATCCATTGTCGCCGCGCCATCATGCACTTCGCCAATCTTATGGCTCACGCCTGTATAGAACAAAATCCTTTCAGAAGTGGTAGTTTTCCCAGCATCAATGTGAGCGGCGATACCGATATTTCTGATCCTATTTAATGGGGTTTTTCTAGCCATTCTAACTCCAATTACCAACGGTAGTGTGCGAATGCTTTATTCGCCTCTGCCATTTTATGCACATCTTCTTTTTTCTTAAAAGCCGCACCTTTATCGCTAGCTGCATCCATAAGCTCATTAGCCAATCTATCCACCATCATTCTTTCGTTGCGTTTTCTAGTGGCTTCTAAAATCCAACGGATTGATAGCGACTGCTGGCGACTCGCTCGCACTTCTACCGGCACTTGATAAGTAGCCCCACCCACTCTTCTGCTACGCACTTCCACTAAAGGACGCACTCTCTCTAGGGCTTTTTCAAACACTTCAATGCCCTTTTCACCACTTTTTTCTTCAATCTTATTAAAAGCTTTATAGATGATTTTTTCCGCTACGCTTTTCTTGCCATCAAACATCATCTTATTGATAAATTTAGTCACTACCTTGTTACCATAAACAGGATCGCCTAAAACCTCCCTAACAGGTGCTTTTCTTCTTCTCATTTCTTATTCCCTTTACTTTTTCTTATTGTCGGTTGCTTTAGCTTTTTTAGTCCCATATTTAGAGCGTGAAACCGTTCTTTTATTCACCCCTGCAGTGTCTAAAGCACCACGAACAATATGGTACTTCACACCAGGTAAATCCTTAACCCTGCCCCCACGCACTAACACAATGGAGTGCTCTTGCAAGTTATGCCCTTCACCAGGAATATAACTAATCACTTCAAATTTACTGGTCAAACGAACTTTAGCAACCTTTCTTAACGCCGAGTTAGGCTTTTTAGGGGTAGTTGTATAAACCCTAGTACAAACCCCTCTCCTTTGAGGGCATTCCACTAATGCAGGTGATTTGGTTTTTTTAACCACCTTCTTCCTTTCTTTTCTAATCAATTGATTGATAGTAGGCACTATTTTTCCTTATTCTAAAAATTTAAAATTAAAAGTTTCTCCATTTTACCCTAATTTTTCTTTTAAAAATCTTAACCGATTTTTTTGTCAAATTTTAGGGCTATCTTCAATCGTTCTTAAAACGATTTTCTTATTCTTGTACATACCCGTTCCCACAGGGATCATCCTTCCTAATACCACATTTTCTTTCAAGTCTTCCAAAAAGTCTTTTTTCATAGCGATACTGGCTTCTGTTAAAACTTTAGTCGTTTCTTGGAAAGAGGCCGCTGAAATGATACTATCGCTCCCAATAGCCGCTCTAGTGATCCCTAAAAGCACCGGTTCAGCAATCGCTGGCTCGCCTTTTAAAGCGATCACACGAGCGTTTTCTTCTTTGAATAGTTTTTTACTGACCAAATCCCCTTCAATAAACTTGCTGTCCCCACTGTCTAAGATGCGCACTTGCCTTAACATTTGAGACACAATGATTTCAATGTGTTTGTCCGCAATGCTTACCCCCTGCCTGCGATACACTTGCTGGACTTCGCTCACAATGTATTTATAAAGCTCTTTTTCGCCACTGATCCTTAAAATATCATGGTTTGAAACCACCCCATCCGTCATCGCTTCTCCTGCATGCACAAACTCATCTGCATGCACTAAAATTTGCTTGCCTTTATCCACAAGATAATCCATCTTACGGCCGTCTTTAGAAGTCACAATGATGTGTTCTTTATTACGGATCGCTTTACCAAAGCTTACAATCCCATCAATTTCAGAAAGGATCGCCACATCTTTAGGTTTGGGTTTTCTCGCTTCAAACAATTCTGAAACCCTTGGAAGACCTCCGGTAATATCTTTAGATTTAACGGTCGCTTTAGGGATCTTTGCTAACACTTCAGCCTGTTCTACGCTAGAGCCATCGCTAATGGCGATAGAAGTTTTTGGCTCTAGGAAATAACGCACTTCTTCGCCATTAACCCCCTCTAAAAACAAGCTTGGTTTGTATCCGCTTGGAATGTAATCATTCACCACCAAACTAGTGATACCGGTATTTTCATCCTCTTTTTCAGCGACCGTAACCCCTGCGATAATATCCACAAAACTCACTTTACCCTCAAAGTCCGCAATAATGGGGGTATTGTAAGGATCCCATGTAGCAATCGTTTTAAGGGTGTTAGTCGTGGGTTTAGAAATAAGGCTATTAGCGCTCACTTCACTATTATCATCAATTAAAATCTCAGAACCTCTAGCGATATAATGGCGAGCAGCTTCTCTACCATTATCATCAGCTATAACCGCAAACAAGCCTTTTTCGCTCACCATATCGCCCTTTTTGATCCCATGGGTGCGCTCTAAATGATTGACCTCTAAAACATAGTATTTGATCACACCTTTTTCTTTCACATACACATCTTGCACGATGGGGTCATTATCTTTAACCAACAATTCGCTTGCATAAGGGATGCGATTTGGCACATTCCAACCCTCTTGGATGATATCAGCGATACTCCCCCTTTATGTATCTTATGCCCATTAGCATAATGCAAATACACCTTGCCTTCAATCTTACCGCCAACGCCAGCCAATTCGCTTGGTTTGACAATATCGCTTCTTCTTAACACAAACTTAGCTTCTTGCTCGCCATTTTTCACGCTCACAATTACTTCTTCATAGACCGTTTCAATGCTCAATTCCCCATCAAAAGGCGCTTTAATTTTAGGCTCTACCACTAAAATAGAAGCGTTACGGCGGTTAGCGATAATGTTTTTACCCTCTTTGTTCGTGTAAGTTTTGAGATTGTAGAAACGCACAAAACCTTCTTTGCTCGCTACAATTTCGCGCTCATCTTGGCTCCTGCTCGCTGTCCCACCCACATGGAAAGTCCTTAAAGTGAGCTGAGTTCCAGGCTCCCCAATAGATTGCGCAGCGACCACGCCTACCGCTTCGCCAGGATAGCTCATCTTGCCTTCGCCTAAATTCAAGCCATAGCATTTCGCGCACACGCCCTTTGGCGCCTTACAAGTTACTGGTGTGCGGATCGTAATGGATTTAATCCCAGCTTCCACCACCTTTTAGCGCTCTCTTCATCAATCAAAGTGTCCGCATAAAGCAAGATTTCATTGGTAATGGGATCGATCACATCTTCTAATAAAACGCGCCCAAAAATACGCTCTTCTAAAGGCTCAATCAACTCACTCCCTACCGCAATATCCGTGATTTCAATCCCTTCATGCGTGCCGCAATCATCAGATACCACCTTGACATTTTGGGAAACATCAATGAGTTTTCTTGTCAAATACCCCGCATTGGCGGTTTTTAGTGCCGTATCCGCTAAGCCCTTTCTAGCACCATGGGTGGAGTTAAAGTATTCTAAAACATTCAACCCCTCTTTAAAGTTAGAAATAATGGGCGTTTCAATGATACTGCCATCTGGTTTAGTCATAAGACCTCTCATCGCTGAAAGCTGACGGATTTGTGCCGCGCTCCCCCTTGCACCGCTATCCGCCATCATATAAATGGAGTTAAAGCCCTCTTTATCTTTTGCGATAGCGGTCATCATTTCTTTACTCATTTTGTCATTGACTTCAGTCCAAGTGTCAATGATTTTATTGTAACGCTCTTGGTCAGTGAGCAACCCTTGATCGTATTGTTGTTGGATTTTTTTAACCTCTACTTTGGCTTTTTCCACCATTTTTTGCTTGTCTTTGGGCGTGATAATATCTTCCATAGAGATAGAAATACCAGCCTTAGTAGCATACCTAAAGCCAAGCGTTTTTTAAATTATCCAAAAAGGTTGCGGTAATGCCGATACCACCGACTTTATGCACATAATCCACAAGCACACCAATATCTTTTTTTTTCATAGGCCTGTTCCACAAATCCGTGGGAATAAAATCAGGCAAAATGGATCTAATGATCATGCGCCCTGCGCTCGTAGCGATAATATTCCCTTTATCCAAAACCCTAATCTTTGCATGGATGTCTAATTCTTTGGTATCAATAGCGGTGATGATTTCATTCACGCTAGAGAAAAGCTTATGCTCGCCCTTGACCCCACTCTTTTCTAAAGAAAGATAATAAAGCCCTAAAACCATATCCTGGCTAGGAATGGCTACGGCTTTACCGCTAGCGGGCAAAAGGATATTCATAGAGCTTAGCATAAGCACCTTGCATTCAGCGATCGCTTCCTGGCTTAAAGGCACATGCACCGCCATTTGATCCCCATCAAAATCCGCATTAAACGCTGAACACACTAATGGGTGCAATTGGATCGCTTTGCCGTCAATGAGTTTTGGGTGGAACGCCTGAATGGATTGCTTGTGCAAAGTAGGCGCGCGGTTGAGTAGCACCGGATACCCTTCTGTGATTTCTTGCAAACACTCCCACACTTCACTGCTTTTTTGCTCAATCATGCGTTTAGCCTGCTTGAGCGTGGTGGCATAGCCTCTTTCTTCAAGCTTGGATAATAGATGCGGTTTGAAGAGTTCCAACGCCATGTTTTTAGGCAACCCGCATTCATCCATTTTAAATTGGGCCCAACGACAATTACGCTCCTGCCTGAAAAATCCACGCGCTTACCTAAAAGGTTTTGCCTGAAACGCCCTTGCTTACCCTTAATGATTTCACTAAGCGATTTTAAAGGGCGCTTGTTAGCTCCTTTAACCGCATTGGTACTACGGCCGTTATCAAAAAGCACATCCACGGCCTCTTGCAACATCCTTTTTTCATTGCGCACAATGATTTCTGGTGCCCCAAGCTCCATTAAGCGTTTCAAGCGTTGGTTACGATTGATGACACGACGATACAATTCATTCACATCGCTGACTGCAAATTTCCCACCATCTAGTGCGACTAACGGCCTTAAATCCGGTGGCAATACCGGTAAAACGGTGAGCATCATCCATTCAGGTCTGTTACCAGAATTCAAAAAGCTTTCTACCACTTTCAAACGCTTGATGAGTTTTTTCTTTTTGGCGTCCGAATTGGTCTCTTTCACTTCTTCTTTCAAGCTTTGCAACAACACGATCAAATCAATTTCTTCTAATAAATCCTTGATTGCTTCGCCACCCATTTGTGCCACAAAGCCCCTGTCTTCGTATCTTCGTGAGATATTTTGATACTGCTCTTCATTCAAAATATCATATTTAGCGACCAATTTAGTGCCCTCATTGTCATAAGCGGCTTCGCCTGGCTCTTTAACGATATAAGCTTCGTAATAAAGCACGCGCTCCAAGTCTTTCATTTTAACGCCTAAAAGCGTGCCGATACGGCTAGGCAAGGAATTGACATACCAGATATGCGCTACAGGAGTGGCCAATTCAATATGCCCCATTCTAAAACGCCTAACTTTAGAGTGTGTGATCGCTACGCCGCATTTTTCGCATGTGCCAATATCTTTGAAGCGAGGCTTTTTGTATTTACCGCACAAGCACTCATAATCTTTAGTGGACCAAAGATTTTCATGCAAAACAAACCGTCTCGTTCAGGTTTTAGGGTGCGATAGTTGATCGTTTCAGGCTTTTTAACTTCCCCATAGCTCCACGAATGGATTTTTTCAGGGCTGGCTAGAGTGAGCTGGAAAGAGCTAAAGTCTTTAGGTCTGTCATCTTCTTTAATGACAATGGGTTTAGGCATCCCATCTTCATCCATTTCATCTCCAAAGATATTAATGTCTAAAGCGAGCGATTGCAATTCTTTAGTCAAAACATAGAAAGTCTCGGGGATTTCGCTCTCACCCACTTGCTCGCCCTTAGCGATAGCCCTATAAGCGTTTTCCCTACCCCTAATATCATCGGATTTAATGGTAAGCATTTCTTTTAGAGTGTGCGCTGCACCATAAGCTTCTAACGCCCACACTTCCATTTCCCCAAATCTTTGACCTCCAAAAAGCGCTTTACCCCCCACGGGCTGGTGCGTTACTAAACTATAAGGGCCTGTGCTTCTGGCATGGACTTTTCATCCACCAAGTGATGGAGTTTGATCATATACATGTAGCCCACATTCACGCGCTCTCTCATTTTCTCGCCTGTGCGCCCATCATACAAATCCATTTTGCCATCCATAGCAATTTTAGCTAATTCAAATAGCTTATAAAATTTTTCTTGCGAAATGCCTTCAAACACAGGGATAGCGAGCTTAACGCCCCTACTCCAATCTTTTGCGTATTCCAAAAGCTCTTCATCAGAGCAGTTTTCAAGGTGCATGGATAGTTAAGAGATCTTTTTCGTTGATAGCGTTAGCGATTTCTAGCATTTTAGTGCGCAATTCTTTGACAAAATCTCTAGTTTGATTTTCTAGCATGCTAGCGATTTGTTTGCCAAACTCTTTACCCACCAACCTAAATGCATTTCTAAAATTTGTCCGATATTCATACGGCTTGGCACACCCAAAGGGTTTAAGACAATATCTACAGGCTCGCCATCAGCGGTATAAGGCATGTCCGCAACCGGCACAATATTAGACACAATGCCTTTATTCCATGCCTTCCTGCCATTTTATCGCCCACTTTAAGTTTTCGTTTTGTAGCGATATAGAGCTTGACTTTTTTGATCACGCCATTAGGCAAAATATCATTTTTTCTAAAATAGAAAGCTTTTCTTCATGCTCTTCACCCAAGACTTTCTTTTGCTCTAAGAAATTATTTTTAGTGATTTCATACTGGTTTTTGCACTTCTTAGAGTATTTTTTCACCAAACTAGCCAGAGTGAAGCGATTGATTGAAGCGATTACTTCTTTAGGATCTGATCGCCTTCTTTATAATCCTTACCATTATGGCTGAAAGGCTCTTCTAAAATCGCTTGAGAAAGGAGCGAGCTGACGCGCAACAATTCTTCTCTATTGAGCATGGTCAAGCGGTCAAAATGCTCCATGTCAAGCTTGGCTTTTTCTTCTTCATACGCGCTCAAAACTCGTGCATCTTTCTCATAGCCTTTTTTGGTGAAGACTTTCACATCAATCACCGTGCCTTCTAAACTTGGGGGGCAATACAAACTCTTATTGACCACATGCCCAGCTTTATCCCCAAAAATAGCCCTTAAAAGCCGTTCTTCAGGCGTGCTTTTGATTTCGCCTTTAGGGGAAGTCTTACCCACTAAAATCATGCCAGCGCTCACATAAGTGCCTACTTTAACGATTCCGCTTCATCAAGATGTGCAAGCGCTTCTTCTTTCACATCAGGAATATCAGCGGTAATTCTTCTACGCCATGCTTAAGCTCTCTAGCATCCACTCTTTTTCATAAATGTGCGTGGAAGTGAAATATCGTCTTTAGTGATGCGCTCACTCACCACGATCGCGTCTTCAAAGTTATAACCATTCCATGGCATGAACGCTACACGCACATTTTTCCCTAACGCTAATTCGCCCCTGTCCATGCTAGGGCCATCAGCGATGATTTGCCCAGCTTCTACTTTATCGCCCACTTTAACGATAGGGACTTGATTGAAGCTAGTGTTTTGGTTGGTACGCAAGTTTTTTTGCAAAGAATACGCATCAATATAAGCTTCTTCTTTGCCTTCGCCTAAAATATAAATATTTTTAGAATCAATTTTTTCTACGACGCCTGCACGATTAGCTTTGATCGCTCCCCAAGAATCCCTAGCGATGATTTTTTCCAATCCCTGTGCCTACAATGGGAGCATCGCTTCTTAACAAAGGCACCGCTTGGCGCTGGCATGTTAGTCCCCATTAGAGCACGGTTTGCATCATCATGCTCTAAGAAAGGAATGAGCGATGCGGCTACCCCTACTAG
The DNA here is from genome assembly GCF_900461455.1 of Helicobacter acinonychis. Classification (NCBI taxonomy): domain Bacteria; kingdom Pseudomonadati; phylum Campylobacterota; class Epsilonproteobacteria; order Campylobacterales; family Helicobacteraceae; genus Helicobacter; species Helicobacter acinonychis. The sequence continues at coordinate 50,069 of NZ_UGIA01000002.1, forward strand.
CATGCTAGAGCTTAAATCCATTAAGGTTACTTTACTTTTTTCGTTTAAACGATCTCGCCTTCTACACGCGTTTCAATCAAATCGCCTAAAATATTGCCTTCTTCATCAATGGGGGTGCTTGCGGGAGCGATCACATGGCTGTCTCTTGAATAGCCGTTAAATAAATCGTCTCGCCCATTACCTTGCCATCTACAACCTTTTTATAAGGGGCTTCAATAAAGCCAGAATCATTCACTCTTGTGAAAGTGGAAAGGGTGTTGATCAAGCCGATATTCTGACCTTCTGGGGTCTCAATAGGGCAAATTCTGCCATAATGCGTTGGGTGCACATCTCTGGCTTCAAACCCTACTCTGTCTTTGACTAACCCCCCCTCACCGAGTGCTGAAAGGCGGCGCTTGTGGCGTGACTTCACTCAAAGGGTTAGTTTGATCCATGAATGTGAAAGCTGACCGCCCTGAAAAATTCCCATGATCGTGCTTGTGATCATTTTAGAATTGACCAAGTCATGGGGCATGAGCGAATCAAAAGCCCCACTCATGGTAGTAGCTTGTCTTTAATGGTCTTTTGCATTTTCACTAAACCTGAATGCAATTCATTAGCCAACAATTCCCCTACGGCTCTGATCCTACGATTGCCTAAGTGGTCTCTGTCATCAATCTTGCCTGATTGTTTTTAATCTTCATGAGATATTTAACGGTGGTGATAATATCTTCATGCGTTAAAGTCGTGATGTAATCAGGCACATGCAAGCCCAATTTATGATTCATTTTCATACGACCCACCATGGTCAAATCATAGCGTTCT
>NZ_UGIA01000003.1 GCF_900461455.1 Helicobacter acinonychis
TTTTTATGGGTTATCCCTTAATGAGTCTTTCTTCATTTTAATTTGCTATAAAATTTCTTTTTGGCTTTGTTCTCATCAAGTAGGGGTAACTGAGACTTTTTTAAACTTTTTAAAAATGGGTTTTTTGGTTTGATCGTTTAGATTTTATTTTATGGTGAAATTCATTTTCTTAAGGGGGTGGGGGGTGTTTTTGCGACAATGCCCTTAAAAACCTCCCTAGATCATAGACTGCCTTACAAGAAATTTCACTTGGCTAACGACAAAATTTTTTGCGTTTAAGCTTAAAAAAACGCTTTTTGGCATTTTTCAAACAAAGCCCTATTAAAATGCCTTAAAAAGTTTGTTAGGGAGAAAACACACTGACAAACAGAAAATAACGCTTCAATCTTTTTTAAAAGATCCAACGCAATATAAATATCCATTATTCTTATTTATCCACCATTTTATTGATTCTTTCAGGGTAGCGAGCCCCTTCTATTTTGATTGCGGCCAATTTTTTGGAAAAACTCCAATTTTTTTTGACTCCAAGAAACTTGCAAAGCCCCTATATTTTCTATGAGTCTGGATTCTTTAGTGGTGCCAAAGAGAGGGACAATGATTTTTTGGGTGTGCAAAATCCATGAAAGGGCTAGTTGGACTGGTGTAACGCCTTTAGCGTGCATGTGATCTTGAATTAATTCCACTAAGGCGTAATTTTTGCTAGATTTTCTTGATTAAACCTAGGAGAAACGCTTCTAAAATCCCCAACTAGCAAAGGTGGTATTTTTTTCAAATTTCGCGCTTAAAAACCCCTTGACCCAAAGGCGAAAAGGCGACAAAACCAATTTTTTCTTTTTCTAAGAATCCTAAAATCTCTTTTTCAGGTTCGCACCACCACAAGGAATATTCGCTCTGCAACGCACTTAAAGGGCAAATTTGATGGGCTTTTTGGATGCTGGATAAAACCCTGCTCCACTCATCCCCCAAGCTTTAATTTTCCCCTCTTTAATAAGAGCTTGCATAACTTCTGCCGCTTCTTCTATAGGCGTGTTAGTATCCACGCGGTGCTAGTAGTATGAATCAATGCATTCTATTTTTAAGCGTTTCAAACTCCCTTCAATAGTGCTCTTAATGCGGCTAGGACTGGAATCTAAAAATATGCTTGCGTATTTGTCGTTAGGATTTGCGTAGTAAATCCCAAATTTGCTCGCCACCAACAACCTTGTCTCTAAAAGGCTTGATCGCTTCGCCTAAAAGCTCTTCATTATCTTCCCCATAAGCTTCTGCGGGTATCAAAAAAGTTAATGCCCAATTCCAAACCCTTATGGGTAAGCTTAACCATCTGCTTTTTATCATGGACTTCCCCATACCCATAAGTCATGCCCATGTACCCTAAAGCTAGGGCACTCACTTTTAAAGGGCTTAAATGACGCTGTTGCATACAAATTCCTTAATTTCATATTGGGTTTTCAATATAACCACAATCCCAATTTTTGTCAAACTTTCTAAACTCAGAGATAATCTATCAAGTTTTGCACATTGTGGATTTTGTGGGTTTTTTGTAGATTTTTAAGACAGAAAAACCACCAACTCGTCAAAATTTGATTGGTTTCTATTCATTTACTTTTGAAAAATATAATTCGTTCGCTTTTAAATTTACATGAGAAGGAGTTTTCGTATGAAAAAGCAAATCTTGACAGGCGTTTTGTTATCAGTTTTAGCGGTGAGTTCTGCATACGCTCACAAAGGCAAAGAAGACACTAAAAAACCTGGGTTAAGCTCTCAATTAGTGGCTCACAAAGGCAAAGAAGACACTAAAAACCTGAGTTAAGCTCTCAATTAGTGGCTCACAAAGGCAAAGAAGACACTAAAAAACCTGAGTTAAGCTCTCAATTAGTGGCTCACAAAGGCAAAGAAGACACTAAAAACCTGAGTTAAGCTCTCAATTAGTGGCTCACAAAGGCAAAGAAGACACTAAAAAACCTGGAGTTAAGCTCTCAATAGTGGCTCACAAAGGCAAAGAAGACACTAAAAAACCCAAAAAATCAGTAGCTTAAGGGCTTTAAATCTAAGGGGAGCGTTTAAAAAACGCTTTCTTTTAAACCCACTTTATCAATTCTATCAATTTTTACTACTTTTTAATTTTTCGTATACAGATTTTTTAATTTTTGTTCGATATAGTTGTGTTTCTAAAAAAGGCGTTTAACTTTCTTGTAAAGAGTAGAGGCGGCTTGAATAACTTCAAGGGGCGTGATGGATTTTCATGCACAAATGGTTTCTTCCATTCTTAAGGGGCAGACTCGTTTTTTGCAAGGCGAACAGCTTAAATGATGGTTTAATACAATGGCTTTTTGGGCTTTATAGGGGCTAGTCTCTTTTTCATTAGTGGGGCCAAAAAGAGCGATTAAGGGGGTTTGTGTGCCAGTAGCCACATGCATAGGACCGCTATCATTAGTGATGAATAAATCTAAAGTAGCGATGCGCTCTATTAATTCTTCAATGCTGGTTTTCCCACACAGATTATAAGCGTTATGAAATAATAAGGGGTTTTTCAACAAGCCTTTAATGGACTTTAAAATTTCTTCAGAAACGATAGCATCTTCTTTAGCCCCAAAAAAATAAATTTCATACCCTTTTTCTAAAAAATAGCAGCGACTTCAGCGTAATAAGAAGCTAACCACCTTTTAGCGCTCCCATAGCTTGCACTAGGGTTGAAGCCGATTTTTTTAGGGGTGTTTGGGGTGTGAGTGGGAAGGTTAAAGGCTAGTTTTAAGGGTAAAACGCTTTTTTTATCTAATTCTTTTTTTAAAAATTGTGAAAACAAAAAGCAATATTTTTCCACTTGATGATACTCTTTGGGGGCAACAGTTATTGCATGGCTAAGGAAAAAAGAACGAAAAAATTGGGCAAAACCGATGCGAATAGGCGTTTTTGTCGCATAGAGCAAAAAAGCGAATAAAAATGGTTGTTTAAAGCGATGGCCATATCGCAACGCCCTATTTTTTGAGCGAGTTTGTAGGTGGCTGATAACCTAAAAAAGGATTTTTTGGTGTCGTCTATGAAAACGGCTTCTATTTGCTCATCTTTTTTGAAAAGTTCGCAAGTGATTTTTGGACCCACTAAGATAAAATGCGCGTTAGGGTAGTGGTTTTTAAGGGTGTAAAAAAGCGAGCTTGCCATCACCCCATCGCCCAGCCAATTAGGCAAACGCAATAAAATGCGCATGCGTTTGGGTGCACTTACGCTCATCAATAGCCCTTTTTTAAAGATTTTAAGCTAAAATTTTAACATACAAATACAAGGAAATGGAATGATTACCCCTAAAGTGTTGAGTGGGTTTAAAGACCGCTTGCCTAAAGATGCGATACAAAAGGCTCAGTTGCTTTCTAAAGTTTCAGTTGTTTTTCAAAGTTTTGGTTTTGTGCCGATTGAAACCCCTCATTTGGAATACGCTGAAACGCTATTACCTGATGCGAGTAGCGATATTCAAAAAGAGATTTATCGCTTTAAAGATCATGGGGGTAGGGATGTGGCTTTAAGGTTTGATTTGACCGTGCCATTAGCGCGCTTTGTCTCTTTGTACCATCAAACGTTAGGAATGCCCTTTAAACGCTACGCCATAGGCAATGTCTTTAGGGGTGAGAGGGCACAAAAAGGGCGTTATAGAGAATTCACGCAATGCGATTTTGATTTTATAGGGAGCGAGAGTTTGGTGTGCGATGCTGAGATCATCCAAGTGGTTATCGCTTCCTTAAAAGCTTTGGATTTAGAAGATTTTTGCGTCTCTATCAATCACAGGAAAATTTTGAATGGGATATGCGAATATTTTGGCATTTCTCAAGTGACTGGAGTGTTGCGCATTGTGGATAAATTAGAAAAGATTGGCTTAAATGGGGTTGAAGAAGAATTAAAAAAAGAGTGCGATTTAAATCCAAACACCATTAAAGGGCTTTTAGAAATGGTTCAAATCAAGCAAGACGATTTAAGCCATGCGGAATTTTTTGAAAAAATTGCTTATTTGAAAGACTGTAATGAAAATCTAAAAAAGGGCATACAGGATTTAGAAAAACTATACCAATTGCTAGGGGATTTACAAATTTCTCAAAACCTGTATAAGATTGATTTTTCTATCGCTAGGGGCTTAGGGTATTATACAGGGATTGTGTATGAAACCACGCTTAATGACATGAAGTCTTTAGGGAGCGTGTGTTCAGGGGGTCGTTATGATCATTTGACTAAAAATTTTTCTAAAGAAGATTTGCAAGGGGTGGGGGCTTCTATTGGGATTGATAGATTGATTGTGGCTTTAAGTGGAATGCAATTATTAGATGAGCGTTCCACACAAGCTAAAGTGCTAATCGCTTGCATGAATGAAGAATATTTTTCTTATGCAAACCGCTTGGCGGAGTCTTTAAGACAAAGCGGTATTTTTAGCGAAGTCTATCCAGAAGCCCAAAAAATCAAAAAACCCTTTTCTTATGCTAACCATAAGGGGCATGAGTTTGTGGCCATCATTGGCGAAGAAGAATTTAAAAGCGAAACTTTAAGCTTAAAAAACATGCATTCAGGCATGCAACTGAATTGTTTGAGCTTTTTAAAAGCCCTTGAAATCATTGGAGAAAACGATGAAGACTTATAATATCGCCATTGTTGGAGCTAGTGGGGCGGTAGGGCAAGAGTTAATTAAGGGTTTAGAAAATTCTTCTTTCCCTATTAAAAAGTTTGTCCCGCTCGCTAGCGTTAGAAGTGCCGGTAAAAAGATCAAAGCGTTCAATAAAGATTATGAAATTTTAGAAACCATGCATGAGGTTTTTGAAAAAGAAAAGATAGACATCGCCTTTTTTAGCGCTGGGGGGAGCGTGAGCGAAGAGTTTGCCACAAGTGCTTCAAAAACTTCTTTAGTGATCGATAACACGAGTTTTTTTAGGTTGGATAAAAAAGTGCCTTTAGTCGTGCCTGAAATCAACGCCAAAGAAATTTTTAACGCTCCCTTAAATATCATCGCTAACCCCAATTGCTCTACCATTCAAATGACGCAAATCTTAAACCCCTTGCACCTTCATTTTAAGATAAAAAGCGTGGTGGTTAGCACTTATCAAGCCGTAAGTGGGGCAGGGAATAAGGGGATAGAGAGCTTGAAAAGAGAGCTAAAAACCGCTTTAGAATGTTTAGAAAAAGACCCCACTATCGATCTAAACCAAGTCTTGCAAGCGGAGGCTTTCGCTTATCCAATTGCTTTTAATGCGATCGCTCATATTGATGCTTTTAAGGAGAATGGCTACACTAAAGAAGAGCTAAAAATGGTGCACGAAACCCATAAGATCATGGGCGTGGATTTCCCCTATCAGCGCGACTTGCGTGCGCGTGCCGGTATTAAGGAGTCATAGCGAGAGTTTGAGTATCACTTTTGAAAAAGAATTTGATCTTAAAGAAGTCTATGAAGTGCTAAAAAATGCCCCTAGCGTGGTTGTTTGCGATGACCTAGCCATAATCTTTACCCCACGCCTTTAAAAGCGAGTAACACTGATACCACCTTTATAGGGCGCTTGAGAAAGGATTTGTTTGACAAGAAAACTTTGCACGGCTTTTGTGTGGCAGATCAACTAAGAGTGGGGGCAGCCACCAATGCACTCAAAATCGCTTTGCATTACATTAAAAACGCTTGATAGGCTTTATTGAGAAAATTTGTGGTAATACTCGCCCTTGTCCGTGATGATTTTAATTTCTAGCAATTGATTAGGCTTGCAATTCAGGCGATAAAAATCTGTTGCGAATATTTTAATTCATGGTTAAAAAGCTTTTCTTTTTTAAACTTCTTGCTCAATTTTGGCTCCACTTTTTTAGTCGCTTCGCATGAATTTCCTCTATTGACAATGAGATTTTTAATCACAACCGGTTCATCATTCATAGAAGTGATGCTTAAAAGACTAGAATCCGTCATTTTCCCTACCAATTTCCCCCCAGTCGCGCGATAATCCAACTTAAAATCCAAATCCTTCGCCCCCAAATAAACACCGCTTATAGCCAGCAAGCTCAAACACATTTTTTTAAACATCAAAATCCTTTCGCTAGTAATATTTGTGGGGTATTATAATCAAATTTTATTATCCTTTTTTGATCGTTTGAGTCGTTGCGTTTTTTTTTTTATCCATTCAAATAAGCATGAAAAATTATCTTTTGTTTCGCCTTCTATCGCATCTTTTTTGCTATGCAAAAGCCTTGTTTTAAAAGCTATGGCTAATTCCATACGCTTGCTTTGGGCGTATTCTTTTTTATCGTGTTCACTGAACAAATCTTCAATTTGCTTGAATTTTTTATCGCATTGTGAGAGTTGTAGGATTATGATAGAATTTCCCATTCTTTCATTAGCTTCTTTAAATTGTTCGCTAGTTGCTTGCTGGTCAGCATCATCTTTTCTATCATCATCTATCAAAACAATGGGTCTATTATCTAGCTCAAGGAGTTTTTGAATGGTTTCTTTCATCTCGTTTGAATCGTTTTTAAGCCCTGAAATGGGTAAGAAAGTGAAATCAATGGGGCGTTTTTTGTATTCTCGCTTATTGAAATACAATTTAAAAGCGCTCAAATAACAATAATCCGTGATGCCTTCCACAAAGATGATTCGGTGTTTTTTAGGGTCGCAAAAAACATGCTGACCCACCCCTAAAGAGCGCTTGATTTTATCTAGGGCATCGGAGTCTCTGCGTGCATTATTTAGGGAATAATTAAAGTTATTCTTAATCGCAGAGCCTTTTATTTCTTTTTCTACAATCCTTATTTCATCTAAATGATCTGTATCCACTAAAAAGGGGTCATGGGTGGCTAGGATAAGGGTAACATTATTTTGATGAGCGTATTCTTTTAAAAACTTCCTGAATTCTTTTTTGGCTGGCACGCTTAAATGAGTGGCTGGTTCGTCCATGACATAAATAATATTATTGTTAAAACTAAAACTTGATCCCACATTATAGAGAAAACCAAACATGAAATTAAACGCTCATTGAAAACCGGTGCTTTGCTGGCTTAAGATGATTGGTTTATTTTGCTCGTGGGATTTTCTGCAATCATAAACTTCAAGTTTCATTTCATATGCCGTATATTTCTCTCTAAAAAGCTTCTTGTTGTGTCCGACACGAATTTTTAATGGGTAACTATCTTGACGCTCGTCTTGAGCGATCGCTAAAAGTCTGTTAAATTCTTTTGTGATTAAAGAATCCATTTTTAATTGCAAGTTGTATTCTAAAATTTCTGCAATATTTTCTAATATTTCTGTAAAATTTACCTTAAATAAAAGAGAGCTTTTCATTAAAAAATTCAAGTTGACATATATCATTATCACACTCACCTTTTATTTGAATTTGAAAAGGATATTTTGATTGTTTAATTTCTTTTAGTAATTCTTGGTCTATTTCTTGCAAGTATTTTTTAGGGATATTGAACGATTTATTATAAATAGAATAAATTTCTAAATCATTATTTTTATCAAACATTATTTCTAACCCTTGCTCATATTTTAAGTTTTTTTGATTAAAATTTTTATAATTTAAAATTCTCCCAAAAGTATCCCAAATTGTATTGGGGTGAAAGTCCATTTTCCTAAACAATGAATTTCTAAAGAACCAATCCGATTGGTTAAATTCAGAAGGGGAAGAATAATCAATACAAGTCAATAATGTAGTCTCAAGGTCATTATCTGTGATTTTTAGCTCTTTATATTCTTTAACGATTGGCACGAGTTTATCAAATTCATAAGATAAACCACCGCTTAAAGGGAAATGTAAGTGTTGAAACGCTGTATAAGGGTTACACTCTCGGCAATGCTCTGCGAACTCAGAATAATTTTTACTTTGTTTGAATTTTTCCTTGTTTGCTTCAAATTTTTTTTTGATTTCATCAATATTTTTAGGGAACAAATGAGCGTTGCTTTTTTCATCTAAAGTTTTTATAGTCTCCCAAAGAGATTTTCTTGCTGATTCAAAAAAATTCCTGTCTCTGTGTCGCTTAATTTCTGAATTGAATAATAAGTCTATCTGTTTCAAATAAAACTGACACATCATGTATTTAATATCTTTAGATATATCATTAGTAACATGACTTGCTACATATTTTTTGCATATTTGTTGGATATTATTCAGCAAAACATCATAATTTAAATTAGGATCTAGCGTTTTTTGATTTTTGCAGTGGTGTTCAATTTCTTGGATCCACAGCTCTTTTTTTCGCTCAAAATCCTTTTTTCTTTTATCATGTATGTTATCATGTATATTGATATTTGATTCAAACCGCTCAAATTGTTTCTTAAAATTTTCATTGATAGGGTATTTTTTATCTATCTCTTTAATAATATCCTTAACCAACTCTGATAATCTTTCTTGAGATTGTACATTTTGTAAAACTTCAATTTTTGGTGCAAATTTTTCATTAGAGTCAGTAGTTTTAAAAAATTTATCTAAACTCTCTATCTTTTTTAAGATGGTTCCCATATCTTTTGGTTCAATTTCTCTTTCGCTAAGTTCTTTTAAATAAGAATAAATTTTTACTAATTGTTTTTGTTTGCCTTCCCCTATTACAAAAAATTGATTGGGTTTGTATTCTCTATTAGGAGCGTTGTATTCTATAATTTCTCTTATACACTGACAAAAATTTTTAACCAATTGATTATTACCACTTAAATGTTTAATTAATTCTTTGAAAAGCAGATTGTTGGCTTGTCTAGTTGCAAATTCGCTCAATTTTGATTTTTCTTTTGCAAATTCGCTCAATTTTGATTTTTCTTTGTAGAATTTTAAAAACGAATCTAATGTACCATAAGACATGATGAGACTTATAAAACCCCCTATAAAAACACTAAAAGGGTAGATGATTAATATTTTTGATAATTCCTTTACTTCTTCGTTAATTTCTTTAAATTGGATTTTCAAATCCACGCAAGAAAAATCTGTGGTTTTATTATTAAAGCTTGTTTCTTCTTCCAAGCTTAAAATAGTGTCTTTATTTTCAAGGAGTTTGAAATCATCTTCCTCACTACAAAGTTTAACATCCATACCATCAAATAACTTCAAAGCCTCTAAAACATTGCTTTTGCCGACATTATTTTCCCCCACTAAAATCACTAACCCCCCATGCTTGTTTTCAAAATCTGAATTTAAAAGCAATTCTGAATTTTTACTCAAATTCCTAAAATTGCACAATTTCAAAACACGCTTATAAAGTTTCATGCCTTGCCCCTTTCTTTTCATGCTACTTAATATAGCACAAACTCATTTAAGGCAAATTTTTGACAATGCATCAATTTATAATGCAAAATTAAACAAAACATGCTATAAAGAAGCCTTAAATCATTCTAAGGATTAAAATGCTCACACAAGAAGATGTCTTAAATGCGTTAAAAACGATTATCTACCCTAATTTTGAAAAGGATATTGTCAGCTTTGGTTTTGTTAAAAACATCACTTTGCATGACAATCAATTAGGGCTTTTAATAGAAATCCCCTCAAGCTCTGAAGAAACGAGCGCGATTTTAAGAGAAAATATCTCCAAAGCGATGCAAGAGATGGGCGTGAAAGCTTTGAATTTAGATATTAAAACCCCACCCAAACCGCAAGCCCCAAAGTCCGCTACCAAAAATTTGGCTAAAAATATCAAGCATGTGGTCATGGTAAGCTCTGGTAAGGGCGGTGTGGGTAAAAGTACAACTAGCGTGAATTTAAGCATCGCTTTAGCGAATTTGAATCAAAAAGTGGGGTTATTGGACGCTGATGTGTATGGGCCTAATATCCCTAGAATGATGGGCTTGCAAAACGCTGATGTGATCACTGATCCCAGCGGTAAAAAACTCATTCCTTTAAAGGCTTTTGGCGTTTCTGTAATGAGCATGGGGCTTTTATATGAGGAAGGGCAAAGCCTCATTTGGAGAGGACCTATGCTCATGCGAGCGATTGAGCAGATGATAAGCGATATTATTTGGGGGGATTTAGATGTTGGTGGTGGATATGCCCCCAGGAACAGGCGATGCGCAACTCACTCTAGCCCAAGCCGTGCCATTAAGTGCAGGGATCACCGTTACTACGCCCCAAATCGTGAGTTTAGATGACGCTAAACGGAGTTTGGATATGTTTAAAAAACTACACATTCCTATTGCAGGCATTGTAGAAAATATGGGGAATTTTGTGTGTGAGCATTGCAAGAAAGAGAGCGAGATTTTTGGATCAAATTCTATGAAAGAATTACTAGAAGCTTATAATACGCAGATTTTAGCCAAGCTCCCTTTAGAGCCTAAAGTGCGTTTAGGGGGGGATAGGGGCGAACCGATTGTGATCTCTCACCCTACTAGCGTGAGCGCTAAGATTTTTGAAAAAATGGCGGCAGGATTTAAGCACGTTTTTAGACAAAGTAGAAAAGGAAAAATTAGCCGACAATAAGGACATCCAACCCACGCAAACGCATGCTTGCTCGCATTGATTTTTAAAAGATCGCTTTTTTAAAGCTACCGCTTGCTTTAAGCAAGCTCTTTTATGATTAGATCATAGAAAATGCTTTTAGCATTTTTTTAACCAACCGCTTCACTTTTTGTTTGATTTTAAAAAGCAAAAATTCTATAAGGAGTCTAGAAGAAAGTCTAGGCAAAAGGAATGCAAAAGAACGCCGTTTGTCTACAAAAGATAGGGCTTTGTTGAAAGTGGCGGAGTTTGTTGTTTTTTGTTTTGAATATGATTAAAGAGGTGATCTAAAAAGGGAGTGTTAAAATATTTATCTTTAAAAGGCGTTTGCATCAAAACTTCATGCCATTTTTTCGCGCCAAAGACGCTGAAGATTTTCCAAGGCTTATCGCCCCAAAAATGCAACATGCACACTTCTTTAATGCTAGGGAATGAGGGGGTGTCAAGGAAGCTAGGGTGGGCATTATAGGGGTAAGGCAATTCTAAAATCCTGCCACGGCACACAAAACACAAGCATCTTGATCGTTAAATAAAAGTTTTTCATTTTTCAAAATGAAAAATCCAATCAATTGGTTTTCAAGATTTTCTTTACGCCATAATTTTAAGTTTAAGGCTAAAAACCCTGCATTAAAGTAGTTGTCAAAAAGGATTTGAGCTTCTTCTAAATTAGGGAAAGCGTTAGCGACGCCGATAGATTTTGCTCGCCTTTGGCGTAATTCGTATAAATCCTTAGCCGAATTCCTATTCATAGCGATCAAATCTTTTTCTCTCACAGCCCCAAAATAATGCGCTTCAAGGGGGATAAAAAAGCTCTCACTAATATCGCCCACAAACAAAGTATCCACATCAAACATGATCATCTTGTCATATTGAGGGAAAAGGGAAGCCAAAAGCAAGCGGCACATGATCATTTTAGAAAAGCGTTTTTGAGAATAATTGCTGAGTTTTGTGAATAACTCTTCAATCTTATTGGCTATTATTGGATCAATGTTTTGATAATGATCGCTTTTAATGGTTTGGTTCTTTTTTATTTCTTGGTTTTCTTTGGGCGTGTTATGAGTAGAAATCTCCAAAAACTCTACGCTAGAAAAAGCGCTAAAAGGAGCGAGAGTTTCTTTTAATTTTTCTATATTTTCAGCGCTTAAACCATCCACTAAACAATGGATTTTATAAAAGAGTTTTACTCTCTCTCTCTCTGTTTTAGCGTTCGCTAGCATAGAATATAAGCTCACACCAGCTGGGATACAATAATTGTTATCAAAAGCCACCACAATAGGGATAATCACACTATCTTGCACACACAACCCTTAAATCTTTAAATTGAACCCACTAAAAAGGGTTTTCGTAATTATATCTTTTTTCAATGTTTTAAGCTTTCAATTTCTTTATTTGGAGAGCGAAAAAAATAAGTCCATAGAAGAATGGAAACGCTATGCAGAGCCTTTTAAAGATAATGGTTTTCGTTTCAAATGCCTTGACATAGAAGCAGTGAGTGATTCTAGCATTAAATCCTAACACATGCAAGACTTCGCTGATGTAATTAAAGCGTATTGCAAGCAAAAAAAGAAATTAAAAGGGAGTTGAAAGACTTACAAAGAGATAGTGAATTTTGGACTAAAAGCTCTCAGCATGAAATGGTTGTGCCGGTGGGTGGGATATTAACCATAAAGAAGTGCATTAAAGAAGTGCGCTTTGAAATTGGTAATGAACAAAACCCACACGCTTATTTGTGGGTGCAACGGGAACGGAAAATCCAATTTCTTGCATGTGTTGATTCAAAATTTAGCCTTCTACTATGCGCTTGATGAAGTCCAACTCTTTTTATTAGACTATTAAAGAGAGGGTAGAATTTAACGCGTATGCAGATCCGATTTTAAAGCATGCGAGATTAGTGAGCGTGGAAAGTTCGGTAAGTTTTGGCATGAGTTTCTTAAGTTGACTTTGTGAAGAAATGCAAGAAAGAGCCAATTGTTTCAAAGAATTTGAGGTGAAAGATTTACAAGATTACAGAAAGCATAAGGAAATGCCTAGATTTATCGTAGTGGTTGATGAATTTCAGGATCTTTTTAACAGCTCCAGTAAAGAAAAAGGTGCAGTGGAGAGGCATTTAACCAATTCGCTCAAAAAGGGTCGTAGCCATGGGATTCATTTAATCTCAGCCACTCAAACCATGCACGGCGATAATATCAGTAGTAGCCTTAAGGTTCAAATCGCTAACTGCATCGCTTTGACTATGGATGCAGAAGATAGCGATAGTATTTTAGGCGATGGTGTGGCTTGTGAGCTTGTGGGATCAGAAGGCACTTTTAACAACAATGGAGGGCATAAAAATACCACACCAAGATGAGTATCCCTAAAGCCCCTGATGATTTCAAAGCCTTTATTAACAAATTCATACTGAATTTGGAAAAAGAAATCTTGCCCCATAGAGCATAAAATCTATAATGGCGAATTGCTTTTAAAAATACCCAACATGCTTGAGGATAAGGTAATGCACTTGCATCTAGGAAAAGGGGTGGATTATGAACAAAAGGACTTTATAGTTGGGTTTGAAAATAACCAATCGCATTTATTAGTGGTGAGCAATAACATAGAAGCTCGTGCAACCTTAATGAGACTTTTAGCCCAAAACATCAAAAGTGCAAACAAAGAATGGAAGAAAAAGCCACAGACAACGAGCAGTATTGCGTCATTTTTGTGCATGATCTCAAACAAATTTCTTCAAATTACAATCCTGGTGGTAGTTTAAAAGATTTGTTGAAAGACCACTTCAAGCAATGCCTAGCTTTTGAGTGCAATGAGGAAAACTTAAGGGGCTATCAAAAGCTTAAACGCTATGGAAAACGATTTACCATTAAAAAAAAACGCAACGCGCTCTTCATAAATGCTTCTAAAGACAGCGTTACTGAGTTTAGGCCTTTTATTTTGTTAGAGTGAAAAAAAAAAGGGGGATCAAAAAGACTAAAAGGGTTTTAGTCTTTTTTGAATCTTTTGCGTGACTAAACGAGCGATTTTTTCTCTTAAAGCTAATAAGGGTTCTGAGCCTTTAGCTAAAGCTTTTAGGCATAAATGAGAACTAGCGATCTCACTCACTGCCCCATCCACTTCAGCTTCTTCAATCAATTCTCGCGCACCAAATAGCTCTAAAGGCAATTGATAAGCACCAGATTCAAATAATGCGTATAGCCATCAAACATGCACATGTTAGTCATGTCGGTGGTTTTTGGATCTAAAATCGTGTTGTCGTAATAGATAGGTTTATTATCTTGTAAAATAGAGATTTTAGTGTGCAAGCGGTTGAATTGGAACAATTCATTACGAGCCACTCGCCCTGCGACAATGATTTCACTATAAAGCAATTGGGAGCCAGAATACAAAGAAATCGTGGTATTACCCTTAAAATGTGCATTTTCAAAGGGGATCAAGGGAAAAGGTGCAAAGTCTAAAAAAGGCGTTTTCTCCCACAACAATATGCATATCCCTACTAGCAAACCCATCTTCTGTGTTATGGATTTTCTCAAAGGATTGCGAAGTGATCCTTAACTTGCAATTTTGACCGATGTTTAATTGCATGTCTTGTGCATCGCCTTTCATTAAGCCAGGGCTTACCGCTAAAAGCATGATTTCAGCTAAATCGTCTTTAGGGTAAAAGGGTGCCATGAGTTTAAAGGGGGGCGTGAAGAAATTGTCTTCAATCACGCACCGTCCGTCAGCTCCTATTTTGGTTTTTAGCCTGAGCTTGGAATCTTGAGCGTAAGTAGTCATCAATCTTCCAATAAAGCGTTGCGCTTAATCCAAGCGATCACATCATCCAAACCTTCTTTAGAGCGGATATTCGTAAAAATAAAGGGCTTTTCGCCGCGCATTTTTTTAGAATCTCTTTCCATGACTTTCAAGTCCGCTCCCACATAGGGGGCTAAATCATTTTATTGATGACAAGCAAGTCTGATCGCGTGATTCCTGGACCGCCTTTCCTTGGGATTTTATCGCCTTCAGCCACATCAATCACAAAAATCGTAAAGTC